>JBPCJY010000225.1:0-46331 GCA_051004815.1 Ktedonobacteraceae bacterium | reverse complement strand
CAAGGCTCAGAAGGAAGACAAAGACACCTGGCCTCACGACCAGGAACGTGTCTTGCGGTGACTCTGGCATTCTCTCATATCCAGGTGGGCTTGTCAAGAGGTTTTGGGGTGAGTTTTTGGCGGCTTGAGTAATTATCACTTTGCGGTATCATGGGTTGATTGCCATTGCAGACGTAGCTGCCTGGCCTCAGTAAATGTCTCATTCAAACTCTTATCGTGATCTGCTATGCGGTCGCGCAATGTGCTTAAAGTTGAAATGTATTCATTGAGCCAGCGTGTCAGAGCAGTACTATTAGAGAGGCAAATATCGCGATACATTTCGGGATTCCCCGCTGCTAAACGCGTCATATCGCGGAAGCCGCCAGAGGCCAGAAGAGCCGCATCAGCCCAACCAGCACCTTCAGCGACTGTATTCATGAGCGCGATAGAGGCTACAAAGGGCAAGTGACTGACTCCGGCTACCTGGCCATCGTGTTCGGCTGGCTCCAAAAAACGTACTATTGCGCCCAAAGCCTCAACAAACGTGGATACTTTATGAATCGCTGCCGGTTTAGTGCGTGCAGTGGGCGTTAAGCAATATATACGTTCCTGGAACAAGGAGGCATCAGCAGCTTCTACCCCGCTCAACTCTTTGCCCGTCATGGGATGCCCACCCACAAAGGCAACACTGGCTGGCAGGTATTCCTCAGCCCAACTAATAACCTGTACTTTTGTACTAGCTACGTCAGTAACCACCGCCCCAGGGGTCACTAAAGGAGAAAGTGCCTGTAGCAATGAAAGCATCGCACCTACTGGCGTCGCTAATACCACCAGTTCCGCGCCGCGTACAGCATCTGCCAGGGTAGCACATGGCTGATCTATTGCGCCAACTTTACGAGCCTGGTTACTCACCCCTTTGCCGACATCATAGCCCACCACCTGCTGAGCGGCTTTGGCCTTATGGAGTGCTAGCCCAACGGAACCACCAATCAGTCCTAGTCCGATAATTGCTACACGATTAAACATGGATAAGCCCTCCTCATGTGGCAAACAGCCAGATACCTAATCCAATCAGTAAAACACCACTCAGCAACTCACTCCAATCCTTTACTGCACGCAAGCGAGTTTGTAAAGTTCGTCCCAGCACAAGCCCCAACAATGTCATGATAAAACCTTGCAGACCAATCAGGATGCAGAGGATGAGCGGACTGACGCCGCGACCTACGGTCACTGTCCCTAGCGAAAAACCAACCGCCAGTTCATCCAGGCTCACACTCAAGGCCAATAGCAACTGGCGTCCCCATGTATAGCTTTTATCCAATGAGGCAGGAGGAGAAACTGTGTTTTTGGCAGGAGCGGCACGACGTACCTTGCGCTTCTCCAGGCGTTCACGAGTTTCCTCTACCAGTGACCATAACCCTACAGCTATCAGTAGCAAGGGGCCAATATAATGCATTATGTTACTGATAAGCAGGCTGGCGGCATACCCGATTACCAGACCAACTAAGGGCATTATTGTCTCTGCAAGAGAGAAAAGGAGAGCTGACACCAGCCATGAAGGCAGCTGCATTCCTGGAGTGTGATGGGTAGAAGTACTTGAGCGATGGCTTTTTATACCAAGACTAATGGAAACGCCCAACGTATCAAGCCCTAGGGGCAGCGCAAAGAATAGCAGGTGCAGCATACCACGCGTAGCTCCCTTAGAAATAGACCAGTTCATCTAACCATTGGGCACCACCTTGGCCCAAAGCACGTCCCAGCATTGCGGTAACTTCATCGCTCAACAGCACAGCATAATTATTGCGGAAAATTGTCAGGAAACGCGGCAACACATCTATGCTATAGCGAGCCAGTATGTCAACGGCCAATTGCTCTAATAGCAGTTCGTAGCAGAGGTAATCCTCCGGAATCGTATCTTCATACCAATCAAAGCCGCGTATGGTGACCGGAGTTTTCCCATCTTCCTCCGGTTCGAAAATCTCAGCATACTGCTCATACAGATCGGTGTTCACAATTCCTGTTTGGGCATCGAGCTGGTGCGAGAGCCAGAGTGCGGCAAATTTTAGCTGCCATTCGTCTGCCCATAAAGGATAGTCATCAGGATAGGGACGCGGGTCATTTTCCAGGAAGGCAAGCACCAACTCGTGATACAAAATAAAGGCCAATTTTTCCCGCGTCTGTTTGCCAAGAATAGGGTCCAGTTGCAATGGCACAACAATAGTAGGTGGAGTTGTAACGTCTGTCCAATAGGGATGGGGATTATTCAACTCCTCGGGATCGTCATGTGGCGCACTCTGCCAGTCGGAGGGAGCCACGAGGAGAATCTCCACCTCTGGCATGGGCTGAGCGAATAAAGAGACGAGCGCATTGCTCGCTTTCTCCACGGTCTGAAATAACCAACGGGCGCGAGCTGCTTCGCCCGTTGGATAATAGACAGTCAGAGGTTCCGCTAATGTCTCATAGCGTTCATAAGGAAACGGCATCGTCTGCCACCCCTACTTTCCTATATATTTTTTATATTTTTACGGTTGTGTGCTTTACTTCGGCTCTTCGAGCAGAAGCGGCGTATCTTTACCCTCTATGGCATATTGCCGCAGTTCATCGTCAGTGTTGTTTTTGCGGAAACGGTGATAGAAGTTGATATACAATTGGCGTAAATGGCGTGGATCGAGCTGTTTATCGCCATCATAGTACTCTAATGCAACTTGCCCGATCGACCATGTACCGGCACCAGCAATCGCTCCGGCGACAAAATCACCGCCAAAGGGAACAAGCTTGGCCGCTTGTTCAGCCAGGTAGCGCAATCCTAAACCACCGACCATCGTCACGATCAGTTCACGAGCGTGCTTCATAGCATCCGCTGAATCCAACGGTTCACCATACAAGGCGGCGAGACGCAGGACCAGGCGTATCTGCGTACCCAGGAGGATAGGTATATCAATCAGTGGAATCGGCTCAATGCCCGCGGCCAGGCTGACTAGAGTCGCGTTGCGAATGATGCGTCGCGCGGCTACACGGCGATATGCTGGTAGTTCGTGACCAATCACCAGAGCTGCCTCTGGACTAGCTTCAATCATCGCGGGAATCAGTTCTTCAGCGATGTTGGTGCCAGTTTTCCCTGATATGGGAATTACCCCTACCGCGCCCAACAAAACCGCGACCTCGGTTGCCATCTGATCGCCACTCTCGCCTCCTCTTAAGGCATCGACCTTATTGACAGCGAGAATCACTGGTTTATTCAGCTTTTTGATAGCATCGTAGAGTTCACGGTCTTTTGTTTGTAAGCCCCTGGTCGCATCAATCAGGAATAAGATGACGCTTGCCTGGTCTAAACCACTCTCCACAACGTCGGTTAAGTGTCCTGGTTTATCAACACCAGGAGTATCGATTAAGGTAAAGGGGCCGAAATCGGTACGCACCAGTGAGCGAGTCGTACCAGCCTCTGGGGATACAGAAGAGAGTTGCTGGCCTTTGATTTTATTGAAGAGCGTACTCTTGCCCGTATTCGGCTGCCCGACAATCACCACGGAATTGTTCAAGCCTGCTAATACTTCCTCTTGTGCTTGTTTCCAATTGACCGCCTTCATAAACCCCTGTACCATACCGATGGTACCCGGCAAGTTTTTGAGGGTGCTGATACCCAGATCGCGGAGAGTTTTAGGTCTATTTGTGCCGCGAATGACACTTTTCAAAACCTGTTTTTTCACTTGTTCTTTCTGCTCATCATCGGCAGATTTTTTTTGTTTATTTGTAGCCACGCTCTTTGTCCTTCCCTGATATAATTCATTGAGAATCGGGATGAGAGGCCATGAGAACTAATCATCTACATTATAGTCGTCTTGACCGTCCTATCGCAACCATTACATTACAATAGAGATACGAAATACCCCTATGTATCGTTGTTTATGCTTGTACTTAGCGGGTACGAGCAGTTAGTATTACAATAGAGATACGAGATAGCCTCGTTTATCGTATACTTGGTACACGCAGGTAAGCAACTTAGGGATATATCTGCACAAGTGAACTTGTAGTGAGAACAGTAAAATGGAAAAAATAGAAACCACTCCGCTTGCCGATGCGCAAGCGCAGCAACCCCCAGAAGCAAATACATATGCAGGGTACCACAGCATTATCTCAGGTAAACAACGTCAGTGGGAATATGGTGGATTTGCTTTGCCTGATGGCAGTTTCTGGAAATATCGTGAACCCAACGCTGCTGTCATTGTTGAGGCCGATCTGCTGCGTGTGCGCGTGGGGCAGATCAGCCGTTCCAACGACCAGGTACAAATTCTCGATAATGCCAAGAACATGTTTTTCTCGACACAAAAATTTGTACCACCCGAAGATGGTGAAATATCATTTGAGTGGGAGATGACGGCCCGTTGCACGGGAACGCGCCCACGTGACCTTTATGATGGCTTCGTCTCGGTCAACCTGCTGGATTTTACGACCGGCATGGCTCTGGACTTCTTCGTATGCAACGATGTGATCGCCACCGTCTACGCTCGTCTTCCTTTTCCTGGCGTACCCGCCCCTTCAGACCCGGAAAATCCCAGCACGCCAAAATACTTTTCGGACTTCAACGAACTGCCCGTGGAAACAACGCCGGGGCAAGTTCATCGCTATCGCATCAGCTACTCGCGCCACAAGGATGAGGTACGCTACTTCGTCGATGGGCAAGAGGTCGGCGTCTATACAGAGGTACCCAGTAAAATCAACGCATGCATCATCGCCCTCGGCCTGATGACGGAAAAGGGTATTGAGCAGGGTAAAAGCGTCTCCGTCCATGGCCAGGGACTCATGGGAGAATGGGGGCCATTTACGATTACAACAAAGAAAAGTGCTGACTCATAGCCCATCACCAACAAGGGAGGAACAAGCATGTCTCACTCATCATCTTCAAGCGAGCAAAGCACCTTGTATCAGCGACCAGTGGAGTTGTTACAGCAGCTTGTACGTTTCGACACGACCAACCCGCCGGGGAATGAAGCAGCATGTATCTCCTACCTTGGGAATCTTTTGCGTGAGATGGGAATTGAAAGCAGCATCATGGCACGCGAGCCTGCCCGGCCAAACTTGATTGCTCGTTTGACCGGGCAGGGCAACGCGCCGCCACTGCTACTACAAGGGCATGTGGATGTAGTAACGACCGAGAAACAGCACTGGCAACATCCGCCTTTCGAGGGTAACATACACGATGGCTATGTGTGGGGACGCGGCACGTTGGATATGAAAGGCGGCGTTGCCATGATGGTCGCGGCCTTCTTGCGTGCCAAGGCGGAGGAAGCATCTTTACCGGGTGACGTTCTGTTGACTGTTCTTAGCGATGAAGAGGCCAGCGGTGAGTATGGAGCCAAATACCTGGTTGAAAATCACGCTGAATTGTTCAAGGATGTGCGTTATGCCATTGGTGAATTTGGAGGCTTCACCATGTACGTAGCCGGACAACGCTTTTATCCCATCCAGGTCATGGAGAAGAAAACATGTGGGTTGAAGGTCATTATTCATGGGCCTGGTGGTCATGGAGCATTACCTATGCGCGGTGGTACGGTAGCACGGCTAGGTCACCTCATCCAGAAAATGGATGAACAGCGTTTGCCTGTTCATATTACCTCAGTTACACAGCAGATGATCGAGACATTAGCGGCTGCCCTCTCCACATCAATTGGCCCCATTCTTCCGCAACTGCTGGAGCCAACACAAACAAATATGGTACTGGATATGCTTGGACAAGCGGGCCAAACGTTTGACCCCCTCTTGCACAACACGGCCAACATTACGATTATTCGTGGTGGTGAAAAGAACAATGTCATTCCTAGCGAGTTTGTTGTTGAACTTGATGGTCGTCTGCTGCCCGGCTATGGGCCAGAGGATATGATCGCGGAGATGCTCCAGCTTGTTGGTGACGATATCGAACTTGAAGTCACCAGCTATGATCCCGGCCCGGCTGAACCAGAGATGGGTTTATTCGACACGCTGGCGGATATATTGAAAGAGGCCGATCCACACGGCATTCCATTACCAATGTTGCTGCCAGCGGTTACCGATGGACGTTTCTTCTCACGTCTGGGCATTCAAACCTATGGTTTCTTGCCGATGTTATTGCCCGAAAATTTCAATTTTACACAGACCATACATGCCGCCGATGAACGCATCCCGATTGAAGCAGTAGAGTTTGGTACGCGTGCCATCTACGAAGCTTTGTTGCGAAACAAGAAATAGGATGCAGGGGTTTGTAATGCGCTGTATTGCAGAGCCAAAAACTTGACGCCTCAGTCTATTATCTGCGATAATTCAGTGAGTAAAGTAATGGTTAAGAAGATTTATGAGGCACGAACGATCATGCAAAATACACCAACACAAAGTAACACCGATCATGATTATCACGCGGGATATGCGCGTGTCATGTGGTATGCTGAGCGAGCGCGTTCACACGATTGGCACATGAGTGAGCGGCAACTTGTCCATGAAATCATCCAGCGCGAGCGAGCAGCCCTGATTCGTGAGCGCAGCAATTTACCCATTGTTGGACAAGAGGTACGCTCGGCGGCTTGGAATCGCGGTCAGGCTGACGCGTTACGCGAAATTTTGCGGGAGCAGCAAGAGCGTTAAATACGATTCTTGCCAGGATGCCCTTTTCAATAGAAACGTAGAAACGACGACTGAGATGGAACTTGCAGCATCATCGACCTATGTCGGGCCACAACCCGGCTCACCCGAACAAGTAGCAGCCATTGTTGCTGAGCTACGCCGACTCTACCCCGATGCGAAATGCTCACTTAATTTCTCTACTCCGCTTGAATTACTGGTGGCAACGCAGCTGGCGGCCCAATGCACCGACGAGCGTGTGAATATCGTAACAGAGAAGCTGTTCCGCAAATATCGCAGTGTCGGAGATTACGCGACAGTGAGCCAGGAAGAATTGGAACAGGATATTAAATCCACTGGCTTCTATCGCAACAAGGCGAAAAATATTCGCGCCGCCTGCCAACGCATCATCACCGAATTTGGGGGTGAGGTACCACGAACAATGCCTGCACTATTGAGTCTCGCCGGGGTCGCACGCAAAACGGCCAATGTTGTGCTTGGCAACGCTTTTGGGATCGTCGAAGGCTTTACTGTAGATACACATAACATGCGCTTAGCACGACGTTTTGGCTGGACAAAGAGTGAGGACGCTGGCAAAGTTGAGCAAGAATTGATGCGCATCGTACCACAGCAAGATTGGTTCGACCTCTCACACCTGCTGATTTACCATGGGCGAGCGATTTGTGATGCCCGTAAACCGCGCTGTACACAATGCACACTTGCTGATTTATGCCCCTCAGCCTTCACTATCAACACTACTATCGCTACCCAAAAGTAGATGTTACCCTCAGAGGTAGATGCCACGTTGCGCTGGGGGAAGCATCTGCGCAATGTGTTGCATAAGCTCCCGCGTAATCTCCTGCAAACCAACTTTACGCGCCATTCCTGACGGTAATGCTGGGGTGTAAGGATGGCCAATCTGTATTTGAACGCGAGGAAACCAGCCACGCCCTGAACGCAGCACACGACGCGTGCCTGTATGCGCTACAGGTAGCAGAGTAGCACCGGAGCGCAAGGCTAGCATAGCAATACCGGGATGTGCGGCAATCATCCGCTCCTGTCGTTCCACTGTACCTTCTGGAAAAAATACGATGGCACGACCGTCCCGCAAATAGGACAATGCTCGCTCCAAGGCGATGCGATCTCCTGCGCCGCGATGTACGGGAATTTGGCCGGTAATCTTACATAACCAGCCCACGATAGGCCAGCCAAACATTTCTGCTTTCGTGAAAAACCAGACGCGCCGTGTGGTAATAAGGCTCAACAAAAGTGGGTCAAACCAGCTCAAATGGTTGGCTACTATCAGCAAAGCCTCCTTTGTAGGGACGTGTTCCCGACCACTGACACGGTAGCGACAGACAAGGTGTGCGAGCAGCCAAGCTAGACCGCGTATTACCCGATACGCTAACGCGCCCAACAATGTTCCCTTAACCACCTTCTTGCCCATATTTAAATTCGCACCCATAGCGCACCCGGCAAAATCTTTGCATCATAGGATGTGGCGTTCGTTGTTTCGCCGTCCATTTGAATATTGACTGGCCACTGGCTCTCGATATGGATTGAACGTGTGCGATAAAACGTCACTTCGGGCAGGTCGCCATGCTCACCTTTCTGCACCTGTGGCAAGAGCTTTAAGGCGCGTATAAGGGGAGTATAGTTGATTGTGCAGATATCGAGCAACCCATCACTATAGCTGGCGGTTGGATTGATGCGGAAGCCAGCTCCATACGTTGGGCCATTGGTGACTGCCATTAAGACATAGCGCCGGGTGGGAACCGCGTTTCCCTCTGCATTGCCATCCAGGCTAAACTTCAACCACGGACAGCGTTGATAGCCAAAGAGGAGTTGCTTGATAGTTGTGCCATAGTAGAGACGCGACCCGCTCATAAAGGGTATCTTCTTCATCCAATTCGCGGCCACCGCGATATCCGCGTCCAATCCGACGCTAAAAGAATTAGCGAAATACCTGCCGTTGACGATGCCAGCGTCCGAGTCAACCAGGCGACCGGTAAACGCTCGTTCAATCGCTTCGGCGGGGTCACGAGGAAGTTTTAGTGTATGCCATGCATAGTCATTACCGGAACCTGCCGCGACAATACCGAGAGGAACACGCTTACCAGCCGTGAGGATGCCATTGACGACTTCATGGACGGAGCCATCGCCGCCGACCACAATGACTGGTCGCCCATCCTGCGCCGCCCGCATAGCACGTTCCTGTGCTTCGCCCTGTCTTGTAGTCTCTATATACTCTGCTGCTGGTTCTTGCGCCATGCGGTGACGTAGTAATGCACGGTGCTGCGCCATGTGACCACGATTGGCGGTGGGATTGAGGATCACGATAGGATTACCAGAGGACTGTGCTGTCTCCATAGCCAGGCTCCTTCCGTGGACGTTTTCATTTGAGCTGATTGTATCACGTTCAAGTTATCTCTACAATCCACAGGGTGAGGCTGAAGTATGCATATCACGCAATAGCATGTTGTATAGTATAGTTTAACAATAAAGAATGGGATGGGCCGATGAAGCGGTGGGCGCAATCATGGACATTACCATATTCATGCGGACATTCCACCACCGGGACGGGCCGATTATTACCTGTTATTACCTGCCTCCCAGGCAGGGTGCAGACAGGGTGCGGCGGTGGACACGATAAATCGGCCCCTACGCTGGCTTGGTTCATGAGTATCATCGGCCCCTACGCTTGTAGGAGAGCGCATGAGCAAACGGTATCAGGCAGTGCGGCATGCAGCCAAACAGGTGAGTGAGGAAGTTACAGACACGTCATATAACGACCTGCCATGGCAAAATGCTGGTGCGCGTCGCTTCTATCTGCTCCTGCTTGTTGCCTTCCTTCTGTTTTATCCGGTGCTTGATCCTATTCTGTTTGGCTATGGGACAAATGGACGGCTTGCTGCGTATGGCGATGCTGGCTATTACGTCATTCTGGCTCTGGGCCTGAATATTGTCGTTGGTTTCGCGGGATTATTAGACCTGGGCTACGTCGCTTTTTTCGCGATAGGAGCTTATACCTGGGGCATCGTTGGTTCGTCACAATTTACAGCCTTGACCAGCATTCCCTTGAACCCACAGTTCTGGCCGTGGCTCTTCTGGCCTATGCTCATAATCACTGCCCTCTTTGCCGCCTTGTGGGGGCTGGCATTGGGAGTACCAACATTACGCCTTTCGGGCGATTACCTGGCTATTGTCACGCTTGGTTTCGGAGAAATCGTGCCAGTGGCTTTCCTGGAAATGGATAAAATTACCAATGGAGCGAACGGTATCATTGGCGTGAAATCGCCCGCTTTCCCCGGTATCTCTTGGTCTACCATCACGCCGCTGCCATATTACTACTTGATTGTGGCACTGATTGCCTTCTCTGTTTTTGCCAATATACGCATGCGTAATTCACGGTTTGGTCGGGCGTGGCTAGCTAGCAATGAAGATGAGGTTGCCGCTGCGGCATCTGGCATCAACCTTGTGAACACAAAACTCTTTGCCTTCGCCGCTGGCGCATTTTTCTCAGGCATCGCGGGGGCCTATCACGCTGCCAAGCTTGGCATTGTCTCGCCCGACGACTTTAATTTTGGCGACTCTATCATTTACTTATCGATGGTCGTGATTGGGGGCATAGGCAGTATTCCCGGCGTCATAGTGGGCGCGCTGGTTGTGTATGGCTTCAATGAACTGGTACTCTCACAACTCGATGCGCTCTCCTCCAACCCTGGCAATATACTCTATACTGTGACGATTGCCATAGATCATGTCGCGCCGGGCTTCTCCTTTGGGAATATTCGCAACTTGATTTTCGGCTTAGTACTCGTCCTACTGATGATTTTCCGGCCAGAGGGACTCATACCGAATGTCCGGCGCAGGAGTACATTGCGCATTATCAAGCAAAAAGAGCAAAAGATACGGGCTGATAGCCATGATGAACGGGTAGAAATGGTGCCGTTAGACGTTCAGCAAAATGGACCAGATGTTGATGAGGGGCTACACATTGAGAAGCTGTGACGGTTACAAAAAAACTGCGTGCGGATTGCTCTCCTGGCGCACGGCTGCGACAAAATCTTTCAGGAACGAGGCGCAATCGTAATGATGTGCGACGTGCCAGAGGGCGATGGCAAAAGAGCTTCGTGCGGCCCACCAGAACATTCTATCAGTGAGTTGTTCATTCATTGGCAAGCCATAGTTTTGAAAAAAGTCCTGCCATCGCTCCCGCGCCACATACCACCAGAGCAAGAGGCCGATATCTTGCATGGGATCAGATAAGCGAATATCGTCCCAATCAACCATAAGCATCTTGTCAGCTAGCAACAATATATTTTTTGAATTGGGGTCAGCATGGATTGGCACAAGAGCGACAGGTTGCAGGTATTTTGCCTGAGCTTTGAGTGCAGCAAAAGCGGCGGTGATTTCTGGCGTATGCAACACATCCGACTCAAGAGAGGTAAACTGTGCTTCAAGGTTGGCGATATCTAATGCGATATGTTCAGCATAGTTTGTACTCTCCTCGCTTGTCAGCAGAGCGGCCAATTGCATATCAGTATGGTAATGGCGGATGAATGTCGCAAGGGTTGAAAGATGCTCCGCGAACCATCGCCAATCTGGATAGTTACCAGTAATGTACTCTTGCACGACATACGGTATGTCATCTTCTGTACCACTAGCCAATACACGAGGCGCAACCCCGATCTCCCCCAAGCGTAGCAATGGCGCAAGTGGTACGTCAAATTTTACAAAGACCTTCTGCTTTCCGCTCTGGGCCACAAAACAAGTTTTTTGCTGGCCGTCTACAGGTGGTGTAATAGTCCATCTGGCTATATGAAAATGCTGTTGGAGAATGCGGGTCACTTTATCCATGGACATATTGTACGCCGAGGTTAGCAGTTGGAGGTAGTGGAGATGACGGCTGTGGGAAGTCGCAGATGGGGTTTATAGTTTGTGACAGTTGTGACTGGGTTTGTAGGAAGAGGTCAGAAGAGGAGTCTGTGGTTTGTGATGATTGTGATGGTTGTGACTCTTGTGACTGTGTTTGCAGAGGGAGATCAGAAGGATCGTTACTGATCTCCCTGATTTGTGACGGTTGTGACACTGTTTCTATGGTAGCAGTGGGATGTGTGGGGGTGGTGTAGAGTCCGCGTGCTGGAGAGATTAGTTCCTGGGCGGCATGCATGCGGTGTAAGGTCTGGCGCAGCGTTGTATAGTCTTGTCCTGTGCGTACGGCAATCTCCTGGGGACCAAGGGGAATAGGACTGGCTTGTAGCACTTGCAGGATGTGTTGACGTTCGCGAGAGAGGGGAAGTTGTTGAGCGTGGAGGGTCGAGACGGAGGTATGGGATGCGCCCAGCCAGTGGATGGTGGGGATGTCTTGCTCCGAGGAAGTTACTCGGCAGGTGAGGGTGGTGGGACATTGACTAAGGTTGTGTTTGGTGGAGAGGAGCAGGAGATGATGCTCGTTCGTGGAGTCAGGGATAAGAAGTAGGACACTGCGAGCAATGGCTACGAGGAGACGACTGCTCGCGGCACGAGGGAGCAAGGTGTCAGGGTTGCGGCTGTGAGATGGGCGAATAAAGACGATAGCACAGCCTGTACGCTGGGCAAGCAGGGCTAAGGAGAAGAGCACGGAGGGAGTTTCTTGCGAGGGTATTGAGATGGGGAGATCAATGAGGACGAGCAGGGCATTGACGCGCTGGATGGCGGTTTCCAGATGATGGAAGTCTGTGGAGAGGGAAAATGGGCGTGCGGTGGACTGCTCGGTGTGAGGATCGAGGTGCTGGACGGTGTTGAGCAGAAGGACGCGGGAAGAGTCGCCGCTTGCTGCTTCAAAACGGGGTTTGATAGTGGTACTGGCGTGGTCGTATGGTGCGATGAGGATGACGCCACCTTGTTTGCCAGGTGTGCCGTCAGGCATGGCAGAGCCAGAGGAGACGCAGGCGGCGAGATGAAGGGCGAGGAGGGATTTGCCTACGCCGGGGTCGCCGTCGAGGTAGGTGAGGTGGCCCAGGGGAATGCGTTGTTCCCAAAGCCATGTGAGTGGCTGCGCCCGTCAAGCGAAGTTTGACAAAGCATTACTATAAACAGCTTTTGGGACCTTCTCCTTAATGCAAACTTTCAGCTTATGAAAACATAACTAACGGAAAGCCTGCTAACGATTTGGGACTATAAAAGATAGTTTACCAATATATTTCCACAATGTTTTCCGCAAGTTAGAGCGAAATATAAGCTTTTTGGGCAATTTTGCGATGTATGCTACTTTCGAATTCATAACACTTGACAAACAAGTATAAGGTTGTGTAAACTTGTGACTATGTTGAGGTTACGGATTAAGGGACTCGGCGAGAGTTTTAGCTCAATCTATTCGTCGGCTCAGGTGGGGGTATACAGGTTATGGATGAGTTGAAAATTGATGGGGATGTACCCCCAGAAATGCGGCGCGAACAGATGCTGGCTTTCGTGAAATCGCAGGATTTTGTGCGTGTTAGCGATCTCAGTGCGCGGTTTCATGTGTCAGAAGTCACTGTACGCGGGGACCTTGATGTATTGGCAGAACGGGGACACATTCGGCGCATCCGAGGTGGGGCAATGCCGCGCACAGTGCCGAATCCAGAGCGTCCTTTTGAAGAGATGCAGAGCGCACGAGTGGACGAGAAGGCCATTATTGGTCGCGTTGCCGCAAGCCTTGTCTCTCATGGTGAAACAGTTATTTTAGATGTTGGAACCACCACCACGGCTGTGGCTCGTGCGCTTGTCAAGCGTGAAGATTTGTACGATATAGTCGTATTTACGAATGCGCTGAATATCGCAATCGAACTTGAGCCTGCGATACCACGCTTTACCGTGGTTGTCACCGGCGGTACGCTGCGTCCCATGCAACACTCGCTGGTTGACCCACTGGGCGGACTGATGATCGAGCGGATCAATGCGCACACTGTTTTCCTTGGCTGCAACGGGATTGATGCCAATGGTGGTATTACCAATGTAAATCTCCCGGAAGCGGAAATCAAACGGCGCATGTTACAGGCAGCACGCAGGCGTATTGTGGTCGCGGATGGCTCTAAAGTGGGCGGCATTGAATTGGCTTATCTTTGCAGTGTTGATGAGATTGATTTGCTCATCACAGACAGTTCAGCAGACCCGGCGATAGTGAGTGCATTGCGCGAAAGGGAGCTGGAGGTGCTGTTAGCAAAATGAGGGATGCCGAATTCGAAATAGCAAAGGAGGAAGAGAAAAGCTCTGCTCATCTTAAAGGAGATTAAGTAGGACAGTCGAACACACAGTTGTATTTCATCGCTACACAGGTGGATGTATTCTCGTCATCATATGTTGTCATCCTCATAACGATAGGAGTAATGTCAATGAACGACACCAACAAGCTGATACAGGATTTAACCGAAGGTAAAATCGGTCGGCGCGATTTCATAGTGCGTGCGCTTGCACTTGGCGTATCCCTCGGCGGTATAGAGTCCATCATGGCAGCATGTGGCGGCGGTAGTACTGCCCCCACCACCAGCAACAGCACCACCATCAAGTATGCCAACTGGGCCTCAGCCGAGTCCGCAACGAAAGCGCAAATTGACCAGGCCATTCAGGCATTCCAAACGCAGAACAACGTCAAGGTTAACAATATCGCCATCCCCTTTGATCAGATTCTCCAACAACTTGAGACTATGACCAATGGCGGCAACCCTCCTGACGTGATGGAACTGAGCGGCAACTGGCCTTATGCACTGGGTGGTAGTGGCGCACTGCAACCGCTCAACTCCTACATTGGCAGTTGGCGCAATGATGCTTTCACGAACAGCTTCGAGGTGGGTACCTACAAGGGCAATGTTTACGCTGTTCCTTTCAGCATCTCTCCCCATGGTTTCTGGTATAGCAAGGACATGATGACCAAGGCAGGGCTAGATGCTACGAAGCCGCCGACGACGATGGATGAACTGAACAGCCAGATGGCAACGCTGCGTGCCAAATTGCCTTCCGATGCCTATCCTATCGGCATTGATATTTCCAAGACCGAGTATGCTCTCGTCGGCTTCTGGCCGTGGATCTGGACTTTCGGTGGTAATCCCATGGTGGACGATGGCAAAGGAAATGTTACCATTAATTGGGCCGATGATGGGACGGTGGCGGCCTTCCAATGGTTGCAGGATTTGGTGAAGAAACAATGGACACCGCCTGACCAGGCCATCAAGGCCGAGCGCGAATTGATGGCTAATGGGAAAGTCGCCTTCAAACTGGATGGTCCCTACTTGACGGGCATTCTTGGCAATACCAATCCAGCTCTCAATACCGTCGCTGCCGTCAATCAGCATTTCGGCGTCACGACGACCCCGGTGGGACCAGGACAGAGTGGGCCTGTTACGGCGGCCGATATTCACAATCTGGGTATGTCGGCGCAGGCAAGCAACAAGGACCTGGCGTGGAAGTTCATCCAATACCTGACCACAAATAAGAGTGTGCTCACCAACTATCTGGTCACTGAGGGTATCTTCCCGCACAAGAGCGATGTGGTGACTGGTGGGACATATGCCAACCTTTTCTCGGATACGATCAGCCAGGCTTTCATCACCAAAGTTATTCCGACCATGCGTCCGCCTACCTACGGCCCGACATATGATACGGCGGCCAACTTTGTAGTTACCGCTTTACAGGAAATTGCCGGTGGGACGCCTGTCAAAGCGCGTCTCCAGCAGTTGACCGATGAAGTTAAGACGGTCTATGCTTAGGGGTGTATGAACACATTCACGCGGATATTCTAGCAACTGGACGGGCCGATGAATCGGCGGTGGGCGCGATAAATCGGCCCCTACAGGGGTGTTAAGGCGGGTTACGTTGAGGGATAACGCGTGATAGTGGAGGTGGTATGATGGGGATTAGCAAAGGCAGGTAGAGGAGCAGTTGGAGGGAAAACGGATTATTTACCTGGTTTCGCTCCGACTGCTCCGGTTCCGTGCGTCATGGAGGTAGCAAAGACGTTCCAGACGCTCTATACTAGAGGGGAAAGAGAACGATGGCCTTGGTCAATGCAAATGCTGAACAGTCCGGTCTTGTACCTAAGCGCAGGCCGCGCAATAGCCAGGGGTTAGATGGCCCTCTGCTGATTTTGGTTTTGTTGGTGCCGTCGCTTATTTTGTTGATTGGCGTTATTTTTTATCCCGTTTTCAACACGGTGCTGTTATCGTTTCAATCGCTCAACCTGGCTGAGCCGTTGCTTAACCACTGGGTTGGGCTGGAGAACTACGCCAAAATCTTGACCAATCCTGTCTTTGACTTCTGGCACTCGGTTGCTTTCAGCGCACTCTTCAGTATCACCTCGACGGTTATAGCCTTTGTGATTGGCTTTGCCTTCGCACTGCTACTGAACCAACAGTTGCGCTTCCAACTGCTGTGGCGCGGACTGGCACTGGTGCCGTGGGTACTGCCCTATGTGGTCGTGGCCTACTTATTTTTCTACATGTTCAATTCGCAATATGGCATCATCAACCAAATCTTGACCTCGATCGATCTTTTTGGCTGGCAACCTTTTCCACATCCCCTGGCGTGGTTCGGTGGTGAAGGCAATCTTGCCATTATAGCTACCATTTTCGCGGCCATCTGGAATAAGTTTCCCTTCTTTACGCTGATGCTGCTGGCGGGAATGCAAACCGTTCCGCAGGACCTGGTCGATGCCGCTACCGTGGATGGTGCTGGCCCATGGGCCAAATTCTGGAATGTGACCGTGCCGGGGTTGCGCGGCATTATCGTGATTACCACCACCCTGGAATTTATCTGGGGCCTCAACGAGTTTGCTATCATCTGGGCCATGACCAATGGTGGCCCTGGTAACGCCACTAATAACATCGTCATCAATATTTATCGCACTGGCTTTATCGACCAAAGTATTAGCTATGCCGCCACCATGGGTGTGCTCTGGCTCTTGATGCTGTTGGTGTTCACCTATTTCTATGTGCGC
This sequence comes from Ktedonobacteraceae bacterium, assembly GCA_051004815.1. Classification (GTDB taxonomy): domain Bacteria; phylum Chloroflexota; class Ktedonobacteria; order Ktedonobacterales; family Ktedonobacteraceae; genus JBBQXY01. The sequence goes on along the minus strand of JBPCJY010000225.1, from coordinate 29,812 downwards.
ATTATGGAAGGGAGAACGGAATCTCGATGAAAGAAGACCTGTCGAACCCGATGGTGCAGGAACAGACGGAAATCGAAGCCCTGTTGCCACCTAGTGCCGAACAAGAGGATGCGGAAGCCGCGGCACAAAGCCATACACAGAGCAAACTCCCTGCCAAACGCCGCTTCACCTGGAGTCGGCTCGTGCTGTATCTTATCCTTTTTGTCCTGCTGATCTACGCGTTCTTCCCAACCTTCTGGCTCCTCTCGACTTCGATCAAGCCACAGTTGGAGGCATTCCAGGACCCACCGACGTGGTGGCCGCATATACTGACGTTCTATAGCTATCTAATTTTGCCAGCAGATCAACAGGGCTTCGTGACCTATTTCAAGAATAGCCTGATTGTCAGTTTTTGCACTACGTTCTTGACGCTATTAGCCGCAACTCCGGCTGGCTACGTCCTTTCGCGCTTTAAATTCCGGGGAGCGCGGGCCTTGTTATTGGTCATTCTGGCGACACAGATGTTCCCGTATGTGACCATTTTGATCTCGCTTTATACGCTCTTCCGCCAGTTGAACCTGCTCAATACGTATCCGGCATTGGTGTTGTCGTTCACGACCTTCTCGCTGCCATTTAGTATCTGGATGATTAAGGGATTCTGCGATACATTGCCAACCGATTTGGAGGATGCTGCTCGCGTGGATGGCTTGAGTCGGTTAGGCTCGCTGTGGGCTATTGTGATGCCCATCATCATTCCGGGTGTGGTGGCGGTGGGCTTTTTCGCTTTCCTCAACTCCTGGAACGAGTTGCTCTTTGCTTTGACCTTGACCAGCAGCTCCGATATGCGCACGATACCACCTGGTTTTGTGCTGACGTACATCGGTGAGTTCCAGGATCGTTGGCCTGACATGATGGCAGCCAGCGTGGTGGTATCTTTGCCGATTGTTATACTCTTCACTGTGTTCCAGAAACAGCTTGTTAGTGGGCTGACGGCTGGTGCGGTTAAAGGGTAAATCTTTGTCATGCAAATGGAATGAATTACAGTGGATATCTGCCAACTGGACGGGCCGATAAATCGGCGGTGGCCGCGATAAATCGGGCCCTACGGATATCCGGGGTATTTCTTTAAAGTTCATAATCGGGCCCTACGGGACACGGGTAGAGCACATTTTGAGATGGGTGATTGCTCCCTGGTGATTGGCGTCCAGTGCCAAGGCTTGAGAGAAGTGTGATTGGGCTTGCGCGTACTCTGAGAGGCCGAGATGACCAAGACCTAGCATATAGTGACAGTGGACCTGGTTGCGTTTGTTCAGGTCGTCCTCGAAGACCAGGAAGTCGGGGAGTGACACGGCGAAATAGTCGATCTTTATGGTGTCGAACAGGTGCTGTTCGCCGTAGTTGATCAGTTTATTGAAGCGGCGTTTGGCCTCCTTTTCGTTCTGAAGTTTGAGCCAGGCCAAGCCTTGATAGAAGATCATATCTGGTGGTTGGTCATTATAGAACATGGCACTGGTCGGCTCCGCGAGTCCTTGAGATGCGACGAGGAAGTGTTCTGTTGCCTGTGCGGTCATGCTCAGTTGCTCGTATGCGCAGCCCAGGTAGTAATAGATGTTGTTTTCTTGCGCACCGGCCAATTTCCCTTCACCGAGGTTTTGTGGGTAGAGCAGTGCCTTTTGTAGTGTTGCGAGTGCATCTTGCGCTCGTTGAGCGTGGAGAAGGTGTTTGCCTAACTCTACTTGTGCGAAGACATATTGGCCCGTTACTTTGCCCTCGCCGCCTTCCCAGGGGTGGAAGATGCGTTCTGAAAGCAGGCGCAAGGCTCTTTCATGTTGATTGAGCGTGTTGAGCAGGGTGATGTATTCCAGGTACAGATCATCGCGTGCAGTGACCAATGCATAATGACCTTCCAGATGCGCCAGTCTTTGCGCGGGTGTATAGCCCACTTTTTTATGAAGTTGGTCCAGTTCGTAAAACACTCTAGCATCTTGCTGATTACAGGCAAAGGCGGTTGTGAGGGAAGATAGGGCGGCATCTGGCTTGCCCAGTATGTTGTAGTAGGCGAGTGCCAGGTTACGATGGACGGTGGCGAATGAACCATCGGCTTGACGCGAGGTTTCCCAATGCTGGATGGCCTCGGCATGGCGTTTCTTGTCATAGAGCAGATTGCCCAGGTAGTAATGTGCCTTTGCATCGTTGGGATGGGCGGCAATAGCACTTTCTAGCACAAGCAGATCGTCCAGGCTATTGGGGAAACAGTAATTGGGTGAGGCGGTGCTTGCCGCCTGTCGATATGCCTGTGCCAGTGCGAGGTGGCCCAACTTTTCGTAAAGATAGCCCAGATAATAGTGCAGCATTGGATAGGCTGGCTGATTTGCATCCACAACGAGGCGATGCAATACAGTAGTGCTTTCCTCGTATAGTCCGCAATGCATGTAATCGGTTGCTAAGGCGATTGTAGGGGCGCAATTTATTGCGTTCAGTGGGGCGTCTGGCGCATTGATTCTTAGCAAGCGGGTCAACTCGTTCAATGCTACTTCGGCCTGGCTTTGTTCTGCTCGTGCAATGTGTAGCAAATATCGCTCATTATGCGCCCCAAAATCAGCGATATCGAGCTGGATGGTCTCCTCGGCAATATGTAAGGCTTCTTCCAGGCGTCCCAGTTTGCGCAGGAGTGCTACTTTAAGGTTGCGGGCTTGATAATTTCGTGTATTACGGGTGAGTGAACGTTCGACCAATTCCAATGCTTCCAGATAGGCTTTCTTTTCGCAGGCGATCTGGGCAAGGGAGAAGTAGCCGCTATCTTGCCATGCTGCTGACCAGACTGCTTTATAAAACGCGGAGAAGGCTTCGTCGAGGCGTCCTTGCATTTTCAATGTGACGCCCAATTGATAGTAGGCTTCGCTGTCATAGGGGTTGGAGTTGTGCCGCGTGAGGGTGGCGATGGCTGTGCGGAAATGGGTTTCGCTTGCGCGGAACAATCCTCGGCGCAGGAGGAGCGTGCCGAGGGCGACATTGATGCGGATATCGCCTGGGTCACGTTTTAGACCCTCACGATAGTAAGGATCAGGGGCGAATGTCGCGTGACGGTACTGTTCGAGATGTAGTCCAGCCAGGTAGAGCTTTTCGTTTGTGCTTATTTCTGTTGGGGGAGGAAGTGGCTGTGCCGCGGCGGGTAGTTTTTCGATCGCTGGCTTTTTGGGTTGGTATGTGATGAGTAGGTTGCCGTGAGCATCCTTGACGGTGGCGATGAGGTCGTCAGGCGCGTCTTCGCTCGCTAATGGTACCAGCGTGGAGAATGTCTGGGTGGGTGAAATTGTGGTGGTTTCGCTGATGTAGAGTTGGCTCTTGCCTTGAAGTTCGATTAGCGCGTCGGCAAAGACAGAGGTGGCGTAGACCTGTAAGCTAGCTGTACGGGCGGTATGGGCCGCGTCGTCAATGTCCAGATTGATGGCTACATCTATCGAGGCGTTTTTTACGACGCCAATGTTTTTGTAGGGCAGAAAATATTGTGTAAACGATTTTTCTTCGTATGGTTGGAGCCAGGAAAAGTCTGGCTGGTTGTCGGTGTAGACGCCGGTCATGAGTTCGATGTATGGGCCGTCTTCGTCGGTCAAGTTGCGATCCCAGGCCTGGCCGAACTCGCCATGGCCCCATGTCCACTGCTTTTTACCGGGCGAGATATGATGATTGGCAATATGCAGGATACCAGCCTGTTGCGCGTGATCGTAGCCGCCGACAAAGTTGTAGTCTGAATGGTAGGCCATGTATGAGGTGGGTACTGGAACGTTTTTGTAGCGCGAGATATCCACTCCGGCGGAATAATCGACTTTATAGTAGGTACCTGTGGCTATAGGAAATCTGGATACGTCGCGTCTGCCGTGGTCGAAGACGGCATGGACGTCGGGCGGAAAGATCGACTGCGTATGATCGTTGACGGAGACTGCCGGATTGGCCCACCAGAGGAATGTTTGCGGTTCTGGCGTTCGATTGTACAGTTGTACGTGGATTTCCAGGTACGCTTTCCCTGGATGGAGTGTGAAGCCAGCTGTCATTTTTGTGCCATAGATGCGGTCGATTTCACTGACGTAGACGGTTTTGCTGCCGTTGGTATGATGCTCGATGGCATATTCGACCGGGCCAAAGGTGTTCGGGCGATGGTGTTGGGGCCAATTGAATTCGATGCCGCCGGAAATCCAGGGGCCGGCCAGTCCAACCAGTGCTGGTTTGATTACACGGTTGTAGTAGACAAAATCGTAGCCATTGGTTTTATCGAGTGCGCGGTAGATGCGCCCACCGAGTTCCGGCATGATCTCGATGTGGAGGTATTCGTTCTCAAGAAACACGATGGTGTAAGCTACGGGTTTTTTGTCGTCTTGAATCTTGTCTATTACGGGATAGGGGTATACTTTGCCCGAACTGCCCTGATAGACGCGTTTCTCCAGAAACATGGGATTTTTGTCTGGTTCACCAACATCATAGGTTGGAATTTCGATGTGCTCTTCCCAGATATGTACGGGGGATATGATCATTAGTGGTGCTCCCTTTGGATGTGTGAGATTATGTATGTTCTATTTTTATCACATAAGGCATTGGCAGGGCGACCACCAAAGGCGCGAACTGAAGGCGCAGCAAGCGATTCAACCTCCACCAGGGCGACCGCAAGGGATCGCCCCTACCATACACGAAGTGGTTCGGAGAGCCGATCCAGGTTATGAGGCGACCCTGGTAGGCGTCTTGGACCAATGATGGTGTGGAATTTTCACAGGGGGTGCTATCTGGCGTTTTTGGCGTTTTTGCCTATTTCGCGCAAGATATGATTAAAGAGATCTGATGGTGGTAAAGTATCAAGGTTTAGTTGAGCATCCCTTTGGGATCTTTCGTCAGGCTATATTGACGATGGATTCGACCTCTCTTGAAATTGATGGTGTTTTTACGCTGAGTGGGACAGGAGGTACATAGGTGTGTTGGTAGCCCAATTGGATAAAATCCTCTTCGTAAAAAGGCGGTCCGCCACTAAGCCATTCATACACCACGATCGCAAGGGCATATTGATCGCTGGCTGGATAGGACTTCCCACGGAATAATTCGGGGGGACATGATCTGGAGTTCATCATCGCTGGCCTGGGCGATGTCATCGTTGCCAATTGAACGAATAAAGTGTAAAGCTGTTTGGTGCTCAATGGCTCTGACATCGCGTTCTATCAGAGGGAACAGGTATTACATTGAGGCTGGCTTGTACTAGTGATTGCTCAATGGCTCTGCATCCTTGCTGGTGATGATGAGGACGGGTCGATAAATCGGCGGTGGGCGCGATAAATCGGCTCCTACACTGGGTTCATACATCCTGGCTTGTTGGTGATTGCTCAATATAGGGAATCGGCATATAATGCGGGGTAGAAAAAGTTGCTTTATATAGGCTTTGTGTAAAGGAAAGGTGGTGGGCTTTGGCGAAGAGGAAAAATAAGGCGGTGCTTGTTGTGCAGGAAGATGATATGGCGCAGGCACAGTCGCTACTTGATCAGTACCATAAGATTGCTGGGGAATTGCATAGAAGTTTTAGCGTGGATCAGGCCGAACCGGCTTTGACGAATATTAATGATCTGCCGGAGGCGGCCCAGGTTGCGCTGCTGAAGGCGCTGGCAAAAGAACAGCATATTGATGCCGCTGATGTTTTGCTGGCTATTAATGAATTGAGTCCCTTGAAAAATATTCGTAAGGAAGCAAGACGTGCATTGATACACCTGGAAGAGGCAAAGATTTATCCGCGCTGGAGCATGCCGACGAGGCAAACGTCTCCCTATCGCATTGTGGAACCTAGCTTTAGTTCTACCGATGAAGAGATGCCTTTTGCCGATTTTGACGATGGATTTGATGAGGACGAGGACGAAGACGAATTTGATGACTACGATGAAGAGGACGATGTCGATTTTCATAACCTGTCTTCCCAGGATGTTGTTGACACTTTTGTCAGGGTGTGGGTGAAGGGCAGATTTCGTAGTGCTTACGATCTGCTTACGGACGATAGTCCATTGCGAGGTGGTCTCGCAAAGGATGCGTGGGTGGAACGGCGCAAAGTGTGGGCCGATGAAGCACAACCTGATCGTTATGCGTTAGAACCAGGCCTGAACCACGAACGTACAGCGCAGGAAACAGAGCTTTGGCTACCTGATGAAGTGAGTGTCGACGCAGCTACTCTCCCTCCGGCAGCAACTAGCAAAACGATTGTACTTGATTGGTCCATGGTGTTTACTGATGTATCTTCCAGTGAGGTGCTGCCGGAGCTTCCCCACGCGACCCTTGTCTACGACAAAACAGGGCGGCATTGGTTTTGGTCAAGTTATGTGTTGATTGAACAAGAAGATAGTTCGTGGCGCATTCACAGCATGGCCGATGAAGGCTTGAATGCTCTGCAGCTCCCTGCTACGGTGTTGCGTGAGCGCATTGAGGTACATAAAAAATTCCTGGATGCGCTCAGACAAGAGGTCAAACCCTCCAAACTGGAAGATGTGGAGCCATATGTAGATGTAAGTCTCTGGCGTATTATACAAACTGTTTATTACTACGATGCCCTCATAAAGCAGGTGCCGCATGAACGCCCACTGTACGAGGAGATTGCCACTCGTATGCTCTCAAGCTTTCAATATGAGCGATGTATGGCTTATATGGAACTGACGCTAGAACGCTTTAGCGAAGAGCGAGCAGAGACTTTGAGGCTACTGGCTAAAATACAGAGGCAGTATAGCGATATATGCTTCGAGAATGGGGATGATGATAGAGCTTTGCGCTTCCTGGAATTGGCGAAAGAAGCCTTGCGTGAGTCGTTAACGATTGAGAATACCTTTGAGGCGCATGTTGTGCTGGCTGAGTTGCTCACGGAAGATATGGAAGATCACCTGGATGAGGCAGAGGAGCATCTCAATCAGGCCAAAGACTTGAGTATCGGCCCAGCCGATGAGGCCAATATCGAGATTCATTTGGGCAAGATTGACACGGAACGCGAGCAAGACGAAGACGCCTTGCTTCACTATCAACGTGCGGCAGAACTGGAACCAACCTCTGCCCCGGCCTGGTTCAACCTTGCTGCGGCTTATAGTAGGCTCGAAAATGTTGAAGATGCCAAAAAGAGCTATCGCCAAGCTCTTGAGTTACAACCCGACGATATAAATCTGTATGTCCAGCTTAGCTTCCTGTACAAGTCGGAGCATCAGGATGATATGGCTATTGAGGTACTCAAGGAGGGTTTGAGTGCTAATCCAGATTCCTCTGAGCTTTGTATTGCACTGTCAACCTTTTACATGACAATCGATGATTACGAGCAGGCCGAAGAGTACCTGGATAAGGCCGAGCAAATCGATCCCGATGCTGTGATGGTGGAGATGATGCGTCCGATGCTCAAATCCATGCGGACGCTGTATACATCTACTACATCTAAGCGAACGAGACAGAATGTTGATGAAGCTAAGCCAGCGAGACAGATTGTTGAGTCAATACCTACCAATAGAGATAACGAGCGCACGAGCAAACCATTCCAGCCGAGTCACCCTAAAAAAAAGAAGAGGAAGAAAAGGTAACACTGATTTCGGAACAAGCAAGGTAGTGCAATTTCAGGGGAAAAGCTCTTGCTATGTTGGCAACACATCTGTATACTGTTGTCGGCAATGCTATTCCATTAAATAAAGGATGATGAGGTAGAAATCATGGGTTATAATCCTGAGCAACCACAACAGCCATATGGACAACCGCCTTATGGGCAACCTCCATATCAGCCACCATCGACAAATTACGCGGGTGAGCAACCACAATATGGACAATATGAGCAACAGCAACCGCCACAATACGGGCAACAGCAACCGCAATTTGGACAGCAGTATGGGCAGCAGCAACCGCAATTTGGACAACAGCAGCAATTTGGACAACAACAACCGCAGTATGGGCAGCAACAATATGGACAACCACCATACGTGCAGAATCAGTATGGTGTGCCGCCAGTGGTTGTTTATGGTCAACAACAAAAAGATTGGTTAACGACGCTCCTTTTGTGCATCTTCCTGGGTGGTTTCGGTATCCATCGTTTTTATACAGGGCATACTGTATATGGCGTGATTCAACTGTTAACAATAGGCGGATGTGGTATCTGGGCACTGATCGACTTAATACTCATACTTACTAATAGCTATACCGATAGCAATGGTTTTCCTTTACGAAAAGCCTAACGAGGACGGAGAGGATGGGATACCATGGTAAAGTCACTGGGAAAAGTGGGATGTTTTCTCATAGTTCCGGTTGTCTTTTTCCTGGTTCCCACATTCTGGCTTGAGTCTCGTCGCTCAATATGCCTGATCTACAACATTTTTGGTGTCCGTTGTCCTGGATGTGGTATGACCAGGGCAATCTCTTGCGCGGTGCATGGGAACTTTAGGCAAGCACTGCGCTATAATTGGCTGGTCGTTTTTGTGTTACCTCTGCTTTGCTATGCGTGGCTGCGCACTATGTGGGTTGAGTACCAGAAGATATTTGCAAGCCTCTTATGAAAGAACGACGTGTGCTTTTACCTCCTCTGAAGTTTGCTAGAGAGAAACTGAAAGGCTACATCCACTTGTTCTTCACGCAGCCCATGGAGAAGCAAAGGACCAGCAAAACCAATCTCCTGAAGAAGACAGATATACCGCTCATAGTCCACAATTCCCTCTCCAGCCGTCCGGACCGCATCATCTTCCCCTCGATCTTTCGCGTGTGCAATCACAATGTGCTCTCCAAGTAGATCAAACGCCTCATCAAGCACTTCACGTCTCTGCCGTTCATCGCCCGACATAAGCAGGTTAGCAGGATCAATCACCACTTTCAAGCGTGAAGACTGCATCGCGTTCAGCAACCTCCTGCCCTGTACAGCGTTACTCACCACATTAGCCCGCTCCGGTTCAAAAGCTAGCGTCACGCGCTCTTCCTCCGCAATATGCAGAGCTGCCTCCATCGCATGCAAAAGAGCCGACCATGCTCCAGCAGAAGTATTTTCTGGATGCCAGTGCCACATATCTCTCGTATCACATGTTCCCGTACAGAGTGTAATCACGTCCGTCTCCAGCTCTTGACAGGCGGCTGCCAATATTCGTAATCGTCGCAGTCCACTCTCTTGCACCTGGGGATCTGGATGGATCATATTGTAGGTCCCAGAAACAGCGGCGATCTCTATACTTCTGCTCACTGCTGCCTCACGAATATGGGTTATGAGAGAAGGCGCGAGCTCCTCTGGCAGCGTTGGCAAACCAGCGCAAGCCATATTAAACTGAACACAGCCCAATCCATGCGCTCTGACGGCATCGAACACACCCTCTACCGTAGAGCGAGCAAATGTCTTTGCGAAAATCCCCAGCCGCATCACACGCCTCCCGTCATATCAGCCACCGAGACCCATTCTCCCGTTTCGACAGAGCGTGAGATAGCCACCAGCGTCCGTATAGCTGCGATACCATCCTCAATGTCTGCTCCATGCTGAGGTGCCGCATGCAGAATCGTCTCCGCGAAGCCTTCGATCTGCCGTTTATAGACATGCCCATCCTCACCAAGTACCCGGTGATACTGTCCATCGCGCACGCTGAAACACTCCACCTCGCTTGAGCGCAGATACCAAGGATTGAAGGTCTTGCCCAGCACGCTGCCGTATTCACCATACACCTGAAACCCCTCATGCCAATCCATTCGCACCGCAATCGTCAGATCGAGGTGTCCTATGCTGCCATCAGCAAATTCTACAGCAACAAACCAGCAGTAGGCTCCGAACTTTTCGACGAGCCTGGCCTGGAGACGAACGATCGCGCCACCCAGAAAGCGGGCTGTATCGACGAGGTGACTGCCATGCCCCAATAAATAATAGCGTTGTTTGTCTGCTTTCGGATTGCCTGCTGGTTGCCTGACATGGGTACTCGTGACGGGAATGGGTTGGAGGTTGTTGGTCTGAATGTATCGATACGTTGAGTCGCAGTACCAGGCTTTGAGCGCAAGAAGTTGTCCGATCTCTTCATGGATGAACTGGTGGGCGAAGGTGATGCCCGGATCAAAGCGCTTCATCGTCCCTACCTGGAGCAGAAGTCCAGATTGCTGGACGTGCTTGCGTAACGCTTCGCACTCCTCAACGCTGACCCCAAGCGGTTTCTCTACCAGCACATGCTTTTGGGCGGCAAGGGCTTTGGAAGCCATGGATGTGTGAAACTGGTCGGCTGTAGCTACGATAATGGCTTCAACGTGCGGATCCGCGAGCATCTCATCGTAGTCCAGATAGGTAACGTGAGGATGGTAGATAGCAGCCATGTGTGTGACCAGGTCTTCTGCCTGGTCACAGATGGCGTACAATTCGGCGTTACGCGCCTTCTGACAAGCCTCAAAATGGGCAGCCTGCGAGATCAGGCCTGCTCCTACGACTCCAATTCTGAGTAATCGTGATTCTTTCTCCATTTTCTTCTTTCTCCTACTAGAATATACATCTTCTGTCCCCCTTTACAGCCCTCTGCTGTGATATTATTACATATGATACTTTGATACTTGTCAGAAAGAAATGGAGTGTGCGAAGTGTCCAATGATGATAATTCCGCTGGATTAAAAGTACGCGATGTGATGACCGCGAAGGTTATTACTGTGCGAGAGAATGTTACGAAGCAGCAGGCTGCACGATTGCTAGCGCAGCATCGCATTAGCGGCCTCCCCGTTGTCAACGAGGATGATGTGTTGGTGGGAGTGGTGAGTGAGTTGGATGTCATTAGCAAAAAAGGGCAACGAGTTGGCGATATTATGACGCGCAATGCTATCAGTGTCGCTGCCGATACCAACCTGGATGACGTGAGTCATATTTTTGTGCATGAGCATATCAGGCGTTTGCCGGTGCTTGAGCAGGGGAAGGTGGTTGGCATTGTGAGCCGTGCTGATCTGGTACGAGAGGTTGCCAAGAATTGGCTCTGTCCGGTATGCGGTGAAGTAACCTATAGCGAAGGAGTTTTAGAACGCTGTCCTCGTTGCTGGGCCACTGACATTGCCACCACATCTGAAGTTTCACCACCGGGGTCGTGATTTGAGTATATGAGATTTTGCGAATAGGACATGACAGAGCGCAAGTGCGTTGGCAAGAAAGGATAGCGTGATTATGAAGGATACGCAACCCAGAACAAAGGGCCAAAAATCTACCTCATTACCAAAGGGTGAGGCTAAAGATACGCTGCTCCACTATTATTATCAGATGATGTTGATTCGTCGCTTTGAGGAAAAAGCCAGCGAGATGTATACCAAAGCTCATATTGGAGGCTACTGTCACCTCAACCTTGGTGAAGAAGCCACCGTAGTTGGTTTCTGTGCCGGTCTCGAAGATAATGATTATGTGTATACAAATTACCGTGAGCATGGTTACGCAATTGGGCGCGGCCTTAGCCCGAATGCGGTGATGGCTGAATTATTTGGCAAGGAGACCGGTTCCTCGCATGGTCGTGGTGGTTCGATGCACCTTTTTGATATCAACAGCCGCTTCATGGGAGGCTATGCTATTGTTGGCGGTCAATTACCGCTGGCGACGGGAGCTGCCTTTGCCGTTGCCTATCGTGGCTCACACGAGGTAGTGGCCTGTCAAATGGGCGAGGGCACGACCAATGGCGGGTCATTTCACGAGTCGCTCAATCTTGCCAAGATTTACCACCTGCCGATCGTCTATTTTGTCGTCAACAACCTGTATGGTATGGGCTTAAAGGTTGAGCAAGGTTCGGCGGTCAGTGAAATTTATCGCAAAGCCTGTGCTTACGATATGCGCAATGAGCGCGTGGATGGTAACGACGTTCTCGCAGTGCGTGACGCCATGCGCGAGGCGGCCAGGCATGCTCGCGAGGAGCATGAACCATTTCTGCTGGAGGCGGTGAGTTTCCGCTTCAAGGGACACTCAGTAGTGGACCCTGATCGCTATCGTGACGAAGCGGAAGTCAAAGCTGGACGTGCCGCCGACCCTATTCCAGCCTTTGCGGCACGACTGATACAGGCAGGGCTTGTCGATGAGAAAGGGATTCAGGAGCTTGATGAGCAGGCGGAGCAAGAGGTTGAGGAAGCGGTGAAATATGCTGAAGAGAGTCCAGATCCCTCGGTCGATGAGCTGTTTGATTTTATTTACGCGTCGGACGACGCGCAGGTAGGAGGGCAGTAACCATGGCTGAGATTACCTATCGACAAGCTTTGCATGATGCCATTCGTGGGGAACTGGTGCGCGATGAAAATGTCTTCCTGCTGGGCGAAGAGATTGGCACATTTGAAGGCTCCTATAAAATCACAGCGGGGCTGTTGAAAGAATTTGGCCCCAAGCGCGTAGTGGATACCCCTATCGCGGAAAACGGCTTTGTGGGGATGGCGACCGGTGCCGCGATGCTGGGGCTGCGTCCCATTGTGGAGATCATGACGATCAATTTCATCGTGCTTGCCATGGACCAGATTGTCAATCACGCGGCGAAAATCTATTACATGTTTGGTGGACAATGTCCCATTCCGCTGGTGATTCGTACTCCTGGCGGCGGTGGGCAACAACTGGCGGCAACCCACTCGCAGAATCTGGAGGTTTGGTTTGCCCATATACCCGGCCTGAAAGTTGTGGCTCCATCTACGCCTGCTGATGCGAAGGGGATGCTGCGCACGGCGGTGCGTGACAACAATCCGGTCATCTTTTTAGAGAACCTCGCGCTCTATAACGTCAAGGGCGAAGTGCCAGATGACGATTATACTGTCCCCTTTGGGAAAGCGAAGGTCAGCAAAGAGGGTACGGACCTGACGGTTATCAGTTATTCTCGTATGGCGGCGGTGGCCCTGAATGTGGCACGTCGCCTGGAACAGGAGAACAAACTGAACGTTGAGGTGATAGACCTGCGTTCCTTGCGCCCACTGGATATGGAAACAGTGATCAATTCGGTCAAGAAAACCAACCGGGCGATAGTCTTTGAGGAAGATTGGCGATCCTTTGGCATAGGAGCGGAGATTGCCGCGACTTTGCAGGAAGAGGCATTCGATTCATTAGATGCGCCAATCAAGCGGGTAGCCAGCATTGAAGTTCCGCTGCCGTACTCTAAGCCGTTGGAGCGGGCGGCGTTGACAGGTGCCAAGCAGTTGATGGAAGCGATTGAAGAACTTGCGCCACGCCGGAGGAGGTAAGCAATGAGTAACGTGAATATGCCCAGGCTCAGCGATACGATGGAAGAAGGTACCATTTCTCGTTGGCTCAAGAAGCCGGGTGATGCCATCAAAAAAGGCGATATTCTGGCCGAAATAGAGACCGACAAAGCGAACATGGAGCTAGAGTCGTACGACGCAGGTACGCTTGAGGAGATAGTGGTGCAAGAGGGTGAGACGGTTCCTATCGGACAGGTCATCGCCGTTATTGGCTCTGGAAGTGGCAGTGCAGCAAAAAAACAAGCTGATCAGGGTGCCAGCACAACTGATACGCAGCAGAAACAGAAAGAACAGCCAGCGGCGAGTGATGGTGATAAAGAGGCTCCTTCTCCCACACCCGTGGCAAGCACTGCAAAGGAAGGTGCCGATGCATCGTCAACTGTGGCAAGCACTGCAAAAGAAGGTGCTGCCGACGGCGAGATGAGTGCTGAAGAGAGCGGAGAAAGCGGGGAGAATGGTCGCATCATTGTATCGCCATTAGCGCGTCGCATGGCCGAGGAACATCACATTGACCTGAAACAATTACAGGGGACAGGTCCACATGGGCGTATTGTGCGCGATGATATCGATGATTTCCTTGAGCAACAAAAGACGGCAGCCACGAATGGTACACAGACGACAGCCTCGAAACCGCAAACAGATCAGCAGGAGGTTGCTGTAGCTGAGGAGCAAGCACAGGGGCAGACAGGGGTTAAAGAGGTTGCAGCGGATGCTGAGGTCAGCAAGATGTCGCGTGTGCAAACGATCATTGCGCGGCGTTTGACCGAGTCGAAGCAAACTATCCCCCATTTTTATGTTAGCAATGAGGTCGATATGACCGATATTCTCGCACTGCGGCAGGCCCTGAATGCCAATGCAGGGGAAGGCGGGGTGAAGGTTAGCGTTAATGATCTGGTAATAAAGGCCGTTGCGCTGGCTCTGGAAAAGTTCCCGGAAGTCAATAGTTCTATCAAAGGCGATCAGTTCCTGCGTCACAAACATATCCATGTGGGTATGGCCGTCGATGTTCCAAGCGGGCTGGTGGTGCCGGTAATTCACGATACCAATATCAAGGGTGTGCGGACTATTGCACGCGAGGCCAAAGCACTGATCGAGAAGGCGCGTGCCAATAAGCTCTCGTCCGCCGATCTGGAAGGTGGCACTTTCTCTGTTTCCAACCTGGGCATGATGGATGTCACCGACTTTGTCGCCGTTATCAATCCGCCCCAGGCTGCTATTCTGGCGATAGCTTCTACCCGCAAGCAGTTTGTGCCGGTGAATGATCTGCCCGTCGTTCGTGATATGATGCCTATGACCATGTCTTCCGATCATCGCATCCTTTATGGTGCGACTGTAGCTCGTTTCCTGCAAGAGGTCAAGCGTTTGTTGCAGAGTCCATATTCGTTGCTGGGTTAGTCGTGGAATATAGCACCGGGACGGGCCGATTATTACCTGTTATTACCTGTCCCCCAGACAGGGTGCGGACAGGGTGCGGCGATGGGCACGATAAATCGGCCCCTACGGGCTATCCAGCGTATTTCGTTCTCGATGGGACACAGAAGGAAGTTTGATATGGCGGATCAACCAATTGCCAGGGAAAAGGGGGGGATGAAGGTTATTGGGGCTGGTTTCGGGCGAACGGGAACCTTGTCCTTGAAGACCGCCCTGGAAGAACTGGGCTTTGCTCCTTGCTATCACATGGTTGCGCTCTTTAACAACCCTGATGATGTCGACCAGTGGGAAGCCGCCACCAGGGGAGAGGTTGTTGATTGGGAGGCTTTTTTGGCGGACTATCAAGCGACCGTGGACTGGCCGGGGTGCGCGTTCTATAAAGAACTTATGCTGGTATATCCTGAAGCAAAGGTGTTGTTGACGGTGCGTGACTTTGATAAATGGTACGAGAGCGTGCAGGCAACCATTTACGAGACGAGCCGCAGATTCGCACAGATGCGCAAAGCTCCTGTGCGCTCCTTTTTTATCGGAAGATTATTTCCTGCGGGTAGGATGGGTGTTGTGCGGCTGATTAACAACCTCATTTGGGAGAAGACGTTCGGGGGTAACTTCGATGATAAAACTCATGCGCTAGCAGTCTTTGACCAGCATATCGAGGAAGTGAAGCGATTGGTGCCAGCCGATAGGCTACTTGTCTATAATGTGAAAGAAGGTTGGGGGCCGTTATGCGCTTTTCTTGGTGTTGCGGTGCCGATGGACAAGCCGTTCCCGCATTTGAACGAGCGAGCTGGCTTTGCCGGTAATAGATTTCGGCAACGAGAGCGAAGACGCAGGGTCAACGTTCTACTGACGGCTGTGAGCGTGTTGGCGGTACTTGTGTTTCTGCTTTTAAGGCGTGTGTCAAGACGCTAATCTGCCATGAAAAGTGGATGGAGGAGCTTGGTGCTTATCCTGGCGGGTCTAGCTCCTTCCCACTGGACGCGGACAAGCACAAGGCCCTCACTCATCCCCGCTTTCACTCGTAGGTTTTTTGAAACGCGCCGATCTCGCCTGTCATTCTGAGCACCGCGAAGAAGCTCTCGTCGGCCCTCGCGCAGATTCTTCGCGGCGCTCAGAATGACAGTTCCCACCTCGCTGATGCCTTTCCTAAAAAACCTACGAGTGAAAGACTCATCCCCGTACCTCCCCTTGTCCCTATTACCTGTCCCCCGGACAGGGTGGCACGTTATCACACCATCGCCGCTCTTCCGAAAAACTTACCTGTGTAAGATGGAGGGATGGCTTGTTGGGTGTCATGGCTTATTTGCGCTTGGACGGTAGCTCGACCAAATAGCTAACCAGGGAGGAATGTAGGCTACAAAATGATCCCAGGTTCCTGGTTCGGCACTCGGGTTCGGATGCATGTCTGTGCTATCCGATACATGTTGGATGACGAATCCCTGCTCGATCAGCCCATTCATGAGGGTACTCAAGGTATGGCGGTACTCTCTGGGTCTTGGGACTGGAGCAGTTGACTCCGTACGGTCGTAGACCCAGGGCGGATCAACATAGGTGATCTCGGCTCCTTGCAGATAGGGGTACCTCAGCACATATCCTTCTCCGTTCCAGTCTTGCTCTGTCATACCGACCGCGAACGGGTTGGTACAGTGCAGGTAGTAGAGTCCATCTTGACGAAGGACACGGGCTACCTGGCGAAATACGACCTGTGTTTCTGGGACAAAGTTGAGCGAGTAAGGGTGCCACACGATATCAAAGGCTGCCTTTGGGAGGCAGGAAAGATCACGCATATCTCCTTGCACGGTATCAATAGAAAGGGAATAGTGTTTGGCAACTGCGCGATCACGTTGGAGTTGTTCCTGTGAGAGGTCAAGTACAGTGACTTGAGCACCCAATAGCGCAAACATTGCTGATTGCTTCCCACCACCGCCCGCGAGGCACAGGACATTCTTGCCAGCTAGTGCGCCCAATCTTCCTTCAGGGTCAAGTCGTTCAGCGGCTTCTGCCGCAGTCAGATGGAAGAAGGGACGAGTAAAGAGGGCATCGGCATCGTCCAGAGCTTCCCACCGCTTGATATGGTATTGTGCGATCTCATCCATCTCATCCATGACTGATCTGTCTCCATATTTGTCTACAAAAGGGTTTCGCCGTCATACATGCCTCTCAAAACTTTACACGTTTTTGTAGCTCTGTGCGACTCTTTTGCTGAAAGAGCATTGAGTTTTCCCTGGTCGTTGGCTTATGATATGATTGTAGAGTTGAAGATAACACAAGTTTAGAGAGCAATATACATGAGTACCAGTATTAAAGAACAGACGAGATTACCAGCGGGGCCAAAGCCTCTGCCATATGTTGGGAATGTGCTTGAGTTTCGGCGCGATCAACTGGGCTATTTGGAGTGGCTCCAGCGCACGTATGGCGATATGGCGACGGTGTATTTGGGCACTACGCCGGTGGTGATGTTGTTCAAGCCTGAGCATGTGCGCTACATTTTGACCGAGAATCCGCGCAATTTCACCAGTCGCGAGGTTGCTTTTGGCATACGTGAGCTGATTGGCGATGGTCTGCTCACGATTGATGGGGAGGCGCATCGTCAGCAACGTCGGTTGGTGCAGCCCGCTTTTCACAAAAAACGTGTCGAGGGCTATGCCGATGTGATGACGCGGTATACGCAGGAGATGCTTAAGGGCTGGCACGGTGGTGATCGCTTTGATATGGCAAAGGCTATGCAAGAGTTGACGCTGCGCATTGTGGCGATGTGCCTCTTTCATGTTGATCTTGCAGACCAGGTTGATGCATTGGGACGCGCCTTCACCGACATGATTGGCAACCCTATTGGACTTTTGGAAGGCTTTTTGAATGTGCGCATCGACCAGCCTTTTACTACCTATGGGAAACGGATGGCGGCAAAACGGAAGGTTGATGCTTTTATTTACGAGTTGATTGCGCTCCGGCGGGCCGAGGGACGCGATGTTGGCGATGTACTTTCTATGCTGCTCGCTAGCGAGAATGAGGAAGCTGCTTTAAGCAATACGCAAATCCGTGATCACATCATGACCTTCGTGGCGGCTGGACATGAGACCACCGCCAATGCGCTGACGTTTACCTTCTACCTGCTCTCAAGAAATCCCAAGGTACGCGAAAAGCTGCTGGCCGAGCTAGAGACTGTGTTGGCAGGTCGCACGCCTACGCTGGATGATTTGCCAAATATGCCTTACACAGAATGGGTGCTGAACGAGTCTATACGTATGTACCCGCCCGCCTGGACAATTGGTCGCTTTGCCATCGAGGCATTTGACCTGGATGGCGTCCACTTTCCTGCTGGAACGATGGTCATGTCCAGTCAGTGGGTGATTCACCGCTTGCCTGGTGTGTGGGGCGACCCTACTGTCTTTCGGCCAGAGCGGTGGGACCCTGTTAATGGTCAGCAGGTGCCGCCGTGGTCTTACTTTCCCTTCGGTGGTGGCCCACGCATCTGTATTGGTATGCCTTTTGCTCAACTGGAAGCAAAGCTGCTGTTGATTATGATGCTGCAAAAGTTTGTGCCTATTATCGCACCTGACTATGCTATGGAACTCAGCGCATTGATTACTTTGCGCCCAAAACATGGTTTGCCTGTGACATTGGTACCAACGGCTCAGGCGGGATCGGCGTCTGATGGGAAACACCTTGTGAGAAGGACTGCTGATTATCAAATGGAAGGCTTCGAGCGCAAAGGATGTTTGGGGGCGATTGCGAATTTGTTAGGATTTTTGTCGCTGTGATAGAGCTGTAGCTGGACGAAATGCAATGAGATGATTAGTTCGTCCCCATGCAGAATGTTCCGCACGGGGGCGAGAGTGTAGAGCGTTGCCGAATAGGCCCTAGAGTTGTGCATTCCTGAATTTGTGCCAGAGGCGTTCAGCGATACGTCTTCCATCGTACTGGAGGTCATAGCGTGAGAAGTACTGGCAGACCTTCTCGATATCGCGTGTGAGCAGGAAGAGGGCGTTAGAGTTGAAACGCGGATCGATGGCCTGGGGGAAGTCGATGATTTTCGCTTGACCCTGCCAGTAAAGAATGTTGTAGCCGGAGAGGTCGCCATGCACATAGTTGTGAGCCAACCAGAGTTCGATATTGCGCAACAGGTTGTCGAAAACAGCGTGTGCCTCCATCCTGGATAGTTCGCTGCTTTGGAGAGAGGGAGCGGCTTGTGCGCGGTCGCCAAAGTACTGCATGAGGATGGCGTTCTGGGTGCGGGCAATGGGTTTTGGGATGTCGGCACCCGTACGATAGAGGGCGGTCAGGACATCGAACTCGTGGTTAACCCACATGCCAAATTGCACCTGCCGTCCGAAACGGCTCTTATTCTGCACGGCACGGCGCAACTGTCCGTTGGTGATGACGCGCCCCTCTTGATAGATGGCGTCATTTTTGAAGCTACGATGGTCGCGGGGACGATAGACTTTGGCTGCCAGTAGCTCCACGCCGGTTGAGGGGTGCGCCTGACAGCAATAGACGGTTGCTTCTTTGCCACGCTTCACCTCATAGAGGATATCGGTAATCATTCCTTCGGCAAAGAAGTAATCGAGCGTCTCCCGAACGGGGTCCTGTTGGGTTAGTATTTCCTGTTCTTCCAGTTCGTCCATTGCGCGAAGCTGTTTGCGTTTTGACATGCTACGTTGATGCTCCTTGTGATGGTAGGTAACGAATGTGTGCAAGATGATAAAAAATGGGAGTGATACCATTCGCACAGACAAAAAAAGGGCCGCAAGCATCATGCTCGCGGCCCAACAAATGGTAGAGAACAAAAAGGGCCATCCAGCGCGGGACGGCCAGTACACGCGGTTCTATTGCAAGCTCAGGTGAGCTATGGTCGTGTTACTTGAAGAACCGGTGAGATTGCTTCTGACCTGCGCGGAGACATGATGCGGTGAGGACTGTGAGTTGTCGCATGGCACGCTCCTTTCATATGTTCCAGAAAGAAAGAGCGTTCTGGAACGGGTCAGAAAAAGTATTGTATGGTGAGTTTACCTGAATCTATGGAGAGATGTCAAGGGCAAGAATCCTTTGTAGCCGTGCCAGGGCTGTCGCAAAGACAGAGCGGCTATGGGCAATGCGTAACACTGATGGGCTTGTTCCTTTTGTGCATGTGCAAGAAAAGCAAGATCGGAGAAGTTTTGTCTCTTCTGCTATGCTACACTGTTCCTTGGACAGAAGATCAGCTCAAAACAAAGGGGATATATGAATACAGTAACTTCAAAAGACGGTACAAAAATCGTGTACGACAAGCAGGGTGAGGGGCCAACGGTTATCTTAGTCTACGGCGCACTATGTTACCGTTCATTCGGCTCCCTCCCTGAACTAGCCAAGCTCCTCGCACCACACTTTACGGTATACACCTATGACCGTCGAGGGCGAGGCGACAGTGGGGACAACAAGCCCTATGCAGTCGAGCGTGAAGTGGAGGATATTGAGGCACTTATTGAGGAAGCTGGCGGGTCGGCATACCTCTACGGTCATTCCTCTGGTGCAGCCCTTACCCTTGAAGCAGCAGTAAAGCTTGGCGGTAATAAAGTCAAGAAACTTGCCATGTACGAGGCTCCTTACAATGATGATGACGAAGCCAGACGGGCATGGAAGGAATACATCAAACAACTTACAAACCTTTTGGCAGCAGACCGCCGCGGGGATGCCGTGGCGTTATTTATGAAGTTTGTCGGGACACCGACAGACCAAATTGAGGGGATGCGTCATGCACCGATATGGCCAATGTTTGAGGCAATAGCACCGACGCTTGCTTACGACCACACCGCCATTTTAGGCGAAGACGACTCGTTACCCTCCAAACGAGCAGCAAATGTAATCGTGCCTACACTTGTCATGAATGGCAGTGTGAGCTACGCTTTTATGTACGAGACGGCGCGAGCACTTAGCAAAGCGATGCCTCATGCGCAACTTCGCACTCTGGAAGGTCAAAGCCATGATGTAGATCCGAAAGTCCTTGCTCCGGTGCTGGTAGAATTCTTTACTAAATAGGCGGCAACAGAACGCTGTTCCTGACGGCGAACGAATGGCTAGCACACTGTTGTTCAAACGGGCTTATGCAAGTTCATAGTCGAGGGTGAAAACGGCTTCTCCATCGCCGCCACAACTACCTGAACCGAGTAGTCCGCTCAAAGCACCCGTTGCGGAACCGGGTACGACAGTCACGGCGTCTTTGACGGTTCCTCCTTCATATGTGCCGATGTGTTGGAACACGAAGCTGCCTGAACGATCATTCAGGCGGCCTGTCACCTGCTCATAGCCGATGAAATAGGCGATGTTGTTCCCGGAATAGCACATGAGATAGGTGATGGTACCTTCGCCCTCAAGATCTCCGTGGTACGTATAGACCACGTCGGCATGGGTGAGTTTGGGTTGACCGTCGATTTCACTGTAGGGGTTTTCATCCCAGCTTTTCACCGCGAAGCTTCCTGTCGCGTGTATCATCATAAATGTTCCTCCATAGTATTGCTAGTACGCGGGCTAGCGATCAAAGTATCGCACAATAGACGAGTTCATTGTACCATTTTTTGAGAACAAGTGTACAAAAAATGAGAGTAACATCTATTGGAATCTCCCCTTGACAAAATATATATACATACGGTATGTTTGTATGTATCAAGGAGAAGAGGAATGCGCCGAACAAAAGAAGATGCAGCACTGACACGGGCACTATTGTTAGGGGCTGCCCTGACATGCTTCCAGGAGAAAGGATACGTGAGCACTACGCTCGACGATATTGCCAAGAAAGCCGGAACCACACGAGGAGCTATTCACTGGCATTTTGGTAATAAAGCACAATTGTTCAATACGATGGTACGCGAGCGCTACGCACAGGCCGCTACCATTTTCCAGGAGGCGTTTGCCCTTGGTGAGAGTCCTTTGCAGCAACTTCGTCGCTTTCTGATTCGCTGGATAACCTATGCAGAAGAGGATAGCGACTTTCGCGCCGTACTGGAGCTATTACAGTTAAAAACCGAGCTTGTTCCTGAGTTGGCCGAAGGCATGCAAGAAAAAATTCAAGGGATGCGTGCCTCGCGAGACATGCTTGCATCACTGATCGAGCGCAGCATCGCTGCGGGCGAGATTCGACCGGAGATCAGCGCACAAACAGCAGCACTAGCAGCATTGGGCATGGCAAACGGCATCTCTTCACTTTGGCTGATGGACCCAACCAGTATCGAGTTGAAAGTAGTCGCACAGGAGAGCGTCAATCTCTTTCTCCAGGGCCTTACCAGAACATAGCTGCTCTTTTTTTTGTCATATTACATACATACGGTATGTATGCTAAAAACAGATTTGAAAGGAAACAAAGAAACGTGCAACCTTCATCATCGCTGATTACCTGTGTCGATCACATCATGATTCGAGTGAACGATGCCATCTATGAACAGGTGTTTTCGCTGTTCACGGACACCCTCCAATTGCCGATTTCTTGGGATATCCACAATTACTATCCACCGTTTAAAGCTGGAGGCGTTGTCGCTGGCAACATCAGCATGGAGATTTTTCGCTCAGGGGAACAGCCGCTCTATCCATCTCAGGCTCAGATCTACGGCATTGCCTTGGAAGCGACTCCGCTGCCTGAATGCCTACAAGAATTGACACGCCGGGGTATTCCTCATCTCCCTCCATATGCCATACCACAAGCATATCTCAGCAATCGAGGCGAGTTTTATACGCTCGTCTACCTGGGAGAGTTGCTCGGCAGTGATCTTTCACAATTCTTCTCTGCTAATCAGATAGGTTTAGGTGCGATAGACAATCTCATCTTTGACCAGGTTTTCCATCATGGCACGATCTTCCTGTGTGAGTACAATTCGACCTTTTGGAACATCCCGCAAGAGCGACCGAAAAAGAAGGCACTCCTGCAAGAAAAGCATGGAGGATCGCTAGGACTTGAGGATATACAAAATCTGATCGTTGGCGTAAGAGACCCAGAACATGCGCAAGAACAATGGCAGCACCTGCTTGCACCACTTGAGCCAACTCGTGAAGAAATGTGGCAATTCAAAGAAGGGCCAGCCATTCGCCTTGTTCCTCATAAGCGGGATGAGATACTGGCAATGACCTGGAAAGTCGCCTCTCTTGAGCAAGCGTGTGCCTTCTTGCAGACAAAAGGCATGCAGGGAGAAGTGACAGCGAATCAGATCACCATTGCGCCCGAAACAACCTGTGGGCTGGTGATTCACCTGATAGAATAACGAATACATTGTGTTTTTTTACAGAAGAACGGACTATGCGAGTCCTTCGCTGTTCTCCTTCAAAACTTCCCACAAAGGGAGAACAGCGAAGGACTCGCATAGACTACCAAGCCAGACCTTTTGCTCAATTTCGCCACCCGTTCCTTTGGGAGCAGCTTTACCCATTGGCGGTGAGCGGCAATGCGGCCATTAATTGTCCGTGGATGTAGGCGGTGATGGCTCCGGCTTCTCCTGGAACTGGATCAATCTGCTCGTCTCCGTTGGTATCGACGCCGTGGTAGGCGTGGTCGGATAGTGTGACGATTTCTTGTACGACGGAGGTGTCGGTGGGATTGGTGAGCAGTTTGAGTGCGTCTTGATCGACGGTGGTCACCCAGCCTTTGATATTGTTTGTGGCGATGATAATGTGGCCGGCGTGGAGGCGAATGTTCGCGGTGCTGTCCGTCTGGCTGGCGGCGAGGGAAGCGTGAGATGCCGCGGTGATAAGGTAGCCTTGCCCCAGAATACCAAAGCCATCGCCGGTTTGGGTAATGTTTAGCGCGGCACAATTGGCGGCGAGCGGCTTATAATTCGTGCCTTTTGACCCTTCGCTGATATCGATGATGCTTTGGGCCGCACATTGAATGGCGGCATGATTCCCGCCATTGGCCGCGCTTTGTAAGATGAGCGCTTGCCCATTCAACAATTGTGCCTGGTTCATCAATCCGACCAATAGCCCGATGTTCTGTGGCGTAGTAGGGAATTTGAAGAGTAGGTGGCGGATATGGACAAATGCTTTGGGAGGGAAGATGCCTGTGAGGAGAATTTTACCTGTTGGTAAGCTGACCTGACCTTGTTCCAAGGTGACCTCGATTTTATTGCCAAAACCGATCAGGTTCGTTGTACTCTGTTGTGTGCCGCCAGTAGGACCGGTATAGGACAAAGAAAATTTCTGCCCATTTGCTACGAGCTTACCGAGGGGGACGATTTGCTCATTCTGGTCATTGATGAGCCATGCCATGTACTGTGAACCGGAAGGAGGCGCATTGAGGCCGTTGATGGCTATGTTTAGGCCGTTGGTTTGTCCTGGGATGCTATTTGGGCTATCAATAAAAGCGACCTGTCCCGAGGTGGTAGCTGTAACGCCTGGAGGTGTCCCCGCCGCGCTATTATTATTGTGCAGGATAAGAGCGGTGGCGATAGTTCCACCGGCCACGAGTATTACCAGGAGTACGATTATCAGGATGTTGCGCCTGGCGTTTTTGCGTGGTGGTGTTTGAGGGAAAGCTGGAGGTGTATTTATCTGTTTGGGGACGCCGATGCCAGAGGTTTGCGCATCGGGGGGCAAATATGTTGCCTGCAACGATGTTTTTGGTGATTGGAGTGTTTCATAGCTGCTATTGTCAGGTGAAACACGGTTGTTAAGCGGATGGTCAGCGACAGTGTTATCGCGCACAGTGGTCTTTCCGTTATTGGCGAGTGGTGTTACTGGAGTGCCACAGCTACCGCAAAAAGCGGCACCGTCCTCCAGTGGTGTATTACATTTAGGACATAACATGTGATTTGCCTCCTCAACCTTTCGTTACGAGGTTCCTGGATGTGTTAAGGATAGTATACCTTTTTTTGAAGAATTAATCATGTGTAAGATTACCCATCAACAGCTATCCTTTCACATGGAAGACAGTGGTTAACAGTTCCAAGATGCCGTGATAGAGAATGATGAGTAGGGCGAGACTGGCAAGCACAATGTGGATGGAACGCCAGGTGCGAATGAAGAGGCGTGCGCGTCTCTGCCGTTGTAGCGATTGTGTCAGGTGGGCATGGGTGAGCAAGGTATCGTGGGCACGTTGAAAATCGACATGTTCGCTGGTGGCGAGTGCGGGCATTGTTGGCAACTCTCCACTTGCTTGCTCAAGGGCTTGCATACAATATTGCTGGAAGGGTTCGGACTTGCCGGCGCATAGTCGCTCGACGGTATATTCCAGCTCAAGAATGCGCTCTTCGATGGCTCGCACGATGCCAACGCCGTTGGTGCTTGCATCCTGAGCAATTTTGTGTGTTTGCCAGACATCTATTAGCCGACCAACAACACCGCTTATCACGAGGACAAGCAAGGCGTAAAGGGCACTGGTGCCTGCATCGGACTGTGTGAAGCAGCTCAAATTCTGGCAGTACGTGTGCAGGATGTGGGCATAGTTCTCGTGTAAGAAAGCGATGAGGACGGCGGTGATGCCAACCCAGATGTGCATCCACAGCCAATCTTGCGCTTTGCCTGGTAAGCCGCGTACAAAGCGTCTGCGCAAAGAGTAGGCGGCTGTTCCCAGCACCATGATAAAGGCAATAATGCCAAAGGTGCGCAAGGGGTCACTGAATGGGCCTGGAAATGGTTGTGTTTTGAGGGCATAGAGGTACCAGACGTAGATGCCCACGTACAAGAGTAGAGAGGGCAAGAGCCAGAGCCACCAGGCTTTGGAAAGGGGTACGCGCCAAACACGTTTTTGCGTGCGCTGTGATGCAGGTTGTGGTGTTTTTGTGGCAATAGACATATTATATCCTCCTTATTTGGCACGTTGCGAGAGAATATCCTCGGTAGAGCCAAAGAATTGGGCGGGTTGGACGCGGAACGCGGCTCCTGTGGGACAGGCTTGCACGCAGGCCTGATTGTTGTAGCCCGCACACAAATCACATTTGATGGCGAGCTTTTTGCGCATTTCGCCAAAGGCATCGGTTGCTTTGGGCGTATGAAATGGGCCGGGCGTGGCCATCATTGGCAACAGCTTGTTGCCGCGTTCTTTGCCAGAGCCCTTGGTAAAGAAGCTGCTGAACTGCTGCCAGCCTGAGCGTGCTTCGGCCTCATCCTCAAGCGTCATGATCGAGATGTTATCGTAGGGACAGCGTTCGGCGCAGATGCCGCAGCCGATGCAGCTCTCGGTGATGTATACTTCGCCGGTGGGCAGGCGAGCGATACCGGCGCGGCTACAGAGCATGCAGACGGGGTCCTGGCACTGGCGACAGGCGGTGGCGATGCTGATATTGCCGACGACCATACCTTTACGGTTCATACGCGAGTGACCGTGCCGTCGAGCGCAGGCTTCTTCACACTCGTTGCAGTGGATGCACAAGTCCAGGTCGATGACCAGTACCTCAGTGCCTTCGATTACGCCGCCACCAACCAGTGCGCGTAGTCCCGCTCGCGCCTCGGCAGCGGAGCGTTGATGCACGGTTTCCGCTTGTACCTGCTGAATGGGTTCAAAAAAGCCAGTTTGCGCGGCAGCCGCGGCCTCAACATATTGTTGGAGGCGTGCGTTGAAGCGTTGGCCGACTTCGGGATAGCGTACGAAAAAGGGGAGCAGCGTTTGGCGCGGTACCTCGGCCACGCTGACGCGGTTAATCGCGCTTACCGTGACGGCACCGCCATCGCCGAGCAGGTCGAGACCGCCCGCGAAATAGTCTCCGCTCTGGCGATAGGCGATGATGCGCTCAGCTGATTTGGCGTGGCCTGTGCCGGCCTTGGTGTGTCGCGCTACCTTGACAAAGCCTTCTAACAGGATGTGCAGCGACTCACGCGCTGGCTTGCCAGCAGTATCTTCGCTAAAGAGTTGATCATCGCGATCATAGCGTTTGACCTGGGCTTGTTCGGCGATCTGGCGGATATCAACGTCCGAGACGCCCTGGAAGAGTGCCATACGTTTCAGGATTGACTCGATGGAGCGCGTGTTATTCAGCTTTTCAAAGAAGCTGCGTACCTCCGGCACAATCTCCATTAAACGTTGCATGACTTGCTCTGGCACTTCCAGTACAACGGTGGCGGTCTGCGTGCGGGCGGTTGCATTACGCTGTTGACCCGTTAACATACCGTGCTCGCCCATATATTCGCCGCGGCGCATAATCGCCACGGGAAGTTCGCGACCATCTTGTGCGGCGGTGGAGAGTTCGACACGCCCTTCCAGGATGTAGTAGATGCTGCGTCCAAACTCTCCCTCGTGCATGAGCGTGGTTCCCGGTACCTGTGTCAGGAGTTTCGAGGTTGCCACGATGTGTAGCAGGTAGTTGTCAGGCACCAGCCCAGCATCGCTGAACATTGGTTGCTCACGTAAGCGGCTGAGTAGGAGTTGGAGGTTCCAGCCTTGCGGCAGGTAGTTGAAGATGCGGTTCAAATCGACCGTGCCGTCCCAGGAGATGCCGAGTCGCTGCTTGAGCGAGAGCATCAGTAGATCGCGGTGGTTATCCACGGGACAGACGGGAACGCAGGAGCCGCACATGACGCATTCATCGGTGAAACGCGCTACGTGGGGGGCGATATCATCGGAAATGGTGGCGCGGTTGAGGTCAGCGATACTGACCGTGGAGGACATGGGTATCGGACAGGCTCGCATACAGCGGTCGCAACCGATGCACATATCGATCTCGAAACGCACCTCTTGTTCGGTAAAGGGGCGCAAATCGGTGCGGTGTTCAATGCCCACCACCAGGGACGATTTTTTTGAAGATTGTATCTGCATAAGGCCTCCACAAACGACTTTCTTTTAGAAGGACTTGCCACAGGTTGTACAGAATCGTGCATGCAGGGCATTCACCGCGCCACAGTGGCGACAGGTGGTGTTTGCCTGGGGCAACGGTGCAATTGGCGGTGAAGCCATAGATTCTACAGACCCTATAGACCCAGCGGGTTGAGCCACTTTTGGTGGTATGCTGATCTGGCAATTTTTTGCTCCTACATCGATGAAGTACAGCTGAGTGCCGCCGATGGTGACGCGATCTCCATGCGAGAGCAGGTAGGGGTTGTCAATTTTGGCCTGGTTGACGATGACGCCGTTGCTGCTGCCCAGGTCGGCAATGTAGTAGCCGTCAGGCCCCTGGAAGACTTCGGCATGTTTGCGTGACGCGACCACGTCGCTCAGGACGATAGCGGCCTTTTTGTCACGGCCAATGACGGTGCGCTGGCCTTTTTTCAGCAGTGAGACGGCTGGCTGGCCTTTCGTAATGATTACCAGGGCAGGAGATGTATCAAACGTAGCAACTACGGTGGCAGGAATGGCACTGGTTGCTTCTGGCAATTGCAGTGAACCATCGGCATTAAGGATGGGCTGACCTAACGGTGGGGGTGCCTGAGCAGGATCGTAGATACCAGTTTTCATCTCGTGCAGCATGGTGAGGCCAAGAATAGAGACTTTATCTTTGCGTCCTGTTGAGCGTGCCTGACCAGCAGCAGTGCTCATATGAAATGTCAACTTTACTAATTTGCCGAGTCGTAGCAGGTCGCCCTCTTTGAGGATATGTACGCTACCTGGCTCTATGGGTACTTCATTGACGAAGGTGCCATTGGTACTGCCCAGATCGTGCAACACGTACTGTCCGTTGGCATAGCTGATCTCGGCATGGCGGCGCGAGACGGAGGTATGGTCTATGCGCAAGGAGACGCCTTCCTGGCGACCAATGGTCATAATCTTGGTCTGACTCAGCCTGGTTGTTTGAAGTTGTGACAGGGAGGCAAAGGTAGCCACGGCTACTGGTACAAGTACGGCCTCGCTCGATGTTTGCGGCTGGGCGAAGGTATAGATTGTGGGTAGGCTCGCGCCAGTATAGGCAACTTGCTGCATTGCTACATCGCCTGCACGGCTTACACCAAGCAAAGTGGGTGGCACCCCTTGTTTATCGAGCCAGTCATTGAGTTGGAAATGTTCCGCGTAGAGAGACGAGGCTACGGGCGAGAGATTCACCTGATGATCAATGGAGCGTTTGAAGGCGAGCACGCCTTTACGGTTGCCCAACGCGATCATACCTACCGGTATGCCGTCTTTGAGGATGGCCTTGCGATAGGTGCGCGGCTGCGGGTCGGCGATAAGCTCCTGGTAGCCCTGACCACTTTTGGGGATGCTGGTCAGTCCAACGGAGGCAAAGTCCAGTCCATACAAGAAGGTGGCATTATAGAATGTGCCTGGGCGGAAAGGTCGGTTATCGTCCAGGAGGTCGAGCATACTATAGGCGGCGGCGCGGGCCTGTTGCACAGCTGGGAACCACTGACCGATGACACGCGTGCGTCCGGTCGCGCTATCGGTGGTTTCCAGCACATCACCAGCGGCATAGATATCGGGCGCACTGGTACGCATCGCGCCATCAACTTTGACACCGCGTCCACAGGGGATGCCACTCCCTTTAATAAAATCGATAATTGGCTCAACGCCGATGGCGATGATGACCATCTCGCAGGGAATGCGTGTGCCGCGGGTCGTCACTATCCCTGTGACTTGCCCCTGCTTGCCGATGATTTCGGTAATTTCCTCCTCAACATGGACATCGACGCCATCGCGTCTTTCTTGTTGCAGTACCAGGTCTGAGGCGGTGGCGTCCAGCACTTCTGACCAGAGCGTGCGACGACGGAGCAGGTGAATGACATGGTAGCCACGGTGTCGTAAGGTCTCGATAGTTTCCAGGGCCAGCGTGCCACTGCCACTGACGACAATGTGGCGTATGCCATTGAGGTGGCTCAATACGCGCTGGTAGTCAGCGACGGTACGCAGGGTGATGACGCCTTGCAGTTCGTTGCCAGGGCAGGTGAGTTTGCTGGCACGCGCACCGTTGGCAAGTAGTAGGCGGGAATAGCCAAGCTGTTGACCGCTTTGCAACTGCACGGCGTGCTGTCCCGCCTGGATGCTTGTGACCTTGCCGGGAATAAAGCGGATATTCTGCTCCTGGTAAAAGCTGGTTGGTCGCGCCCATAGTTTCTCCGTATGCACGCGTCCCGCCAGGTAGTCCTTGAGTGCCGGTCGATAGTAGACTGGAAAGGGGTCTTCGGCAATGACGGTGATGTCTGCCGCTGAATTTTCGTCGCGCAGTATTTCGGCGGCGGTTACGCCGGCAATGCCGTTGCCTATAATAAGGTAGGATAGTTGTTCGGTCATTTTTTTCTCTCCAGGTGGAACCTGACGCCCACAAGGGGCATACCTTTCAAAGAAGAGGCTATCTCGCAGTGTTGTCCTGGGCGGGAGGGGAGGACGTCTTTTCGGGGAGAGGGAGCC
>JBPCJY010000224.1:0-47759 GCA_051004815.1 Ktedonobacteraceae bacterium | reverse complement strand
AGTACCCTCAGTTCGAGGGGAATTGACGCCTCTGGACATCTGGTAAGACGTAAGAAATTACGCACGGGTGGAGGAAAGAGGAACTGTAGAGGGGATGTCAATAGATGTCCCTAAAGCAGAGAACGGTACTCCCGGATGGTGAGAAGGCACTGGAACAGATTCAAAGCTTACTGGCCACGGCCCGTGAGGCCCAAGTGCCTATTTTCCATATTGTTCATGAAGAACTTGATCCCCATGCAGCCGTATTTCGCGCTGGCAGTAGCGGCACAGAAATGCATCCTGAGATTGTGGTACAAGCGGGTGAGAAGATTGTGCAAAAGCACTTCCCTGGCTCTTTTACCCAGACACCACTGGAGGCGTTTCTGCGGCAAGAGCAGGTGGATACCATTATCATCTCTGGCTATATGACGCAAATGTGCTGCGATACGACTACCCGCCAGGCAGATGAGCGTGGATTCTCCGTCTTGTTTGCTGCCGACGCTACAGCGGCACGCGATCTGGCCTTAGATGAACACGCCGTTTCCCATTATGTCATCCAGGAAACAACGCTGGCGATCATGACGCAGTTCGCGAACGTGCAGAAGACAAAGGCGATCATCGCGAAAATACTTGATGAGTAAACAAAACCACACCAGGGCGACCATCCATTTGGCCAGGGCGACCGCAAGGGATCGCCCTGGTATTATGCACTCCTGGTGTCATTCGTCAACAGAGTCATAGTAGGGCGATCCGTTGCCGCCCTCTCTGGGGGAGAGGTAATAAGCCCTGGAAAACACGCCGATCTATGCTCCGTTTATGCGCTGAAGGTATCGAAACGGGCGCGTAACACTTTCTTATCGAATTTGCCAACGCTCGTTTTGGGAATAGCCTCCACGAAGACAACCTCGTCGGGGAGCCACCATTTGGCGACCAGGGGTTGCAGGTATGCAAGGATTTCAGCCGAGGTGACTTGCCCTTCGTAATCGGGCTTAGGTACCACACAAGCAAATGGTCGCTCCGACCACTTGGGATGTGGCACACCAATGACGCAAGCCTCCAGCACCTTGGGATGACCCATGATTAACCCTTCAAGTTCGACTGAAGAAATCCATTCGCCACCTGATTTGACCAGGTCCTTTGTGCGGTCAACCAGTTGAATGATGCCATCTTGATCGACGACAGCCACATCGCCAGTACGGAGCCAGCCATCAGCGAATTTAGCGTCGGATTCGGAGTCTTTGAAATACGCTCGTGCAATCCAGGGGCCGCGCACCTGCAACTCACCGTAACTCTCACTATCCCACGGCACCTCTTGCCCGGTCTCAATGTTCATGACGCGGAACTCGACACCAGGTAACATCGTACCTTGCTTCGCCCGAATGCGGAATTGCTCGTCAAGGGGAAGGTCTTCTTGATCGCTACGTAACTTGCTAAGCGAAGCCAGGGGAGAAGTCTCCGTCATACCCCAGGCTTGAACAATGTTCAGGTTTTTCCGTTGTAGGGCCTCGATTAATGCTTTGGGTACCGCCGATCCGCCGCAATAGATCGCACGCAAGGCGGAAAGGTCGAACGACTCTCGCTCCAGGATGCTCAAGAGGCCAATCCAGATGGTTGGGACGCCAGCGGCGACTGTGACACGCTCCTCCGCCATCATCTTTGCAATACTGAGCGGGTCCATGAAGCGACCGGGCAAGACGAATTTTGAACCCATCATCACGCCCGCGTGTGCCAAACCCCAGGCATTGGCATGGAACATCGGCACGATGGGTAGTGCGACATCGCGTTCGGCAAGAGCCAATCCATCGACCAGGCCCACGCCCATGGAGTGCAAAAAGATAGAACGGTGACTATAGACAACGCCCTTGGGGTTGCCAGTCGTGCCAGAGGTGTAACACATCGCTGCAGCCGCATTCTCTTCGAGCGTCGGCCATGTGATAGTTTCAGGCTGGTTGCCAATGAAGGTTTCATAGTCAACCGAGGGTTGGAGTTTCGTGGAAGAACCCGCCATTTCACCCATGATGACATAGAGCTTCACCGAGGTTAGTTGATCCGCCAATTTCTCCAATACCGGAACCTGGTCGCTATCAACGAAGATCACCTTGTCTTCAGCATTGTTGATGATATACACCAATTGTTCGGCGAATAGGCGGATATTCAGCGTGTGTAGCACAGCCCCAATGCAGGGTACGGCAAAGTACAGTTCCAGGTGGCGATACGTATTCCAGCCAAAAGTGGCAACGCGCTCGCCCTGATTGACTCCCGCATTTTGGAGCGCGTGAGCAAGCTGAATTGTGCGTTTCCCCCACTCATTATACGTGTAACGATGCATGCCGTTATCCGTGCGTGTCGCGATCTCCTTGCGTGGGAAAAAGCGTACAGCACGGTTGAAAGCATGTTGCAATGTCAACGGAAAGTCCATCATGAGACCTTGCATAAGTTCCTCCTCAATGAAAATCTGAATTTTACATACAGTTTGGGATGGATGACTAGGGCTTCTAACATTTTGTCTACCATTCTACACAATGTCGCTCAATAACTCAAGCGTCGTCTTCAAAAGTTAAGAAAGCTAAGCCCAACATTAAAGATTGCTGAGAGTTTGCGGAAACTCTCAGATTTACTTGCCTGAACGGTTTCTCATCTGTTATGCTTATTCTCAGTGAAAACTATTGCGGTGGAATTCGCCGCTGTACACAGATACTTTCAGGAAGAGAGGAGTCTACAATGATTTTACGCCAAGGAACAGGACGAGCACGCGGGTTAGCAGCGATGAGTCCCGAACGCCGTCGCGAAATCGCCAGCAAAGGCGGGCGCACATCACAGGCTCGCGGTACGGCTCATCAGTGGACGCCAGAAGAGGCTTCAGCAGCAGGTAAGAAAAGCAGCGCACGTTATGAGCGCAGACGCCAAGAGGAAAATCGACAGGCATAATACCTTTGCATACCAATGACATAACCAGCAGCCGTATCATCGCCTACCTGCATCTCATGGGCTACATTTCGCTGTATTTTAATCAGGGCAACCATAGCTAGTAGCGATGGTACACCCTGATTTTATTTCGTCAGTGATCTACTCCCTCTATTGACGCACCCACCTGCGTATTACCATGCGCCGCTGACCAGCGCAGCACTTCGCTTGCCACATACAGCGAACCGGTCGCGCAGATAAGGTCGTCGTTATTGGCTAGCTTTAGCGCAAGTTCCATAGCCTCGTTACTGGTAGGCGCGGTATGAACCTCAACATGGGCAGCATGGTCGCGAAATAAAGCCGCTAACTGCTCAATACTGGCCGCACGAACGTTGACCATATGTGTCAAGACGACCATATCGATATCCTCTAAAGCCTTCACAATACCCGGCAGGTCTTTATCGCGATTCACGCTCAAGACCACGAGCAGACGTTGGAAGGAAAACGACGAGTACAAAGCTTGCCGCAATTTCTGCATTGAATCGGCATTATGCGCACCATCAACCACGATAGTTGGATGTTGCCCAATGACCTCAATGCGAGCCGACCACTTCACAGCCAGGAAGCCAGCACGTAATGCCTCTTCGTCCCAATCAATTCCCTGTTTGCGTAAAGCTTCCAACGTGGCCAGAGCCGCCGTGGCATTTTCGAGCTGATGCTGTCCCGCTAACGGTATTTCCAGGGCGGTGTAAGCTCGTTCAGGCGTCCAGACGGTGAAGCTTTGATGCTCCCCTTCGCGCTCCTCTAAACGGTAGGAGTAACTGAGTGGCGGCAATTGACCCGCCTCGACCTCTGACTGTGCAGGGTCAGTATCAGCCGCGCCCACGCGTATCAACTCTGCCTCTTGTTGCTGGCAAACGGCGGCAATAGCACGTAAAGCCTCTGGTGCCTGGGCCGAGGTAACGACAATCCCCTTTGGCTTGATGATGCCAGCCTTTTCCCCGGCAATTTTCGTCAGCGTATCACCGAGTATTTGCATATGGTCGTAGCTAATCGAGGTGATGACAGAAACCAGGGGGTGCGTTACATTCGTCGCGTCCAGTCGTCCTCCTAAGCCAACTTCCAGTACGGCATGCTGGATATGCTGGCGGCTGAAATACAAAAGGGCCAGGGCTGTTGCCAGTTCATAAGTGATAAATGGGCCAAAGCGATGCTGCACGGAAAGCTGGTCAACCACCACACGCATCTCCGTTAACAGTGCGGCCATCTCCTGTTCGCTGATCAATTGTCCATTGACACGAATGCGCTCGCGAAAGGTGTGCAGGTCTGGCTGCGTATAAAGGCCAGTACGCAGCCCAGCTGCACGCAAGACTCTTTCAATGAAGGAGGCGGTGGAACCTTTACCTTTTGTGCCAGCAATCAGCGTGCAGGTATAGTCCTGCTGCGGTGTGCCAAGCTGTTCCAACAGCCATGCCTCACGCGGAATATTTTCAGCAGGATTACGGGTATATTGTCCGCCGCGCTCAAAATCACTCAGACTATATAGATATGCCAGGGCTGCTTGATAATTCATTTTTTGCTCCCCTCTGCCCGCTGTTAGACTGGACCTCGTACCACTGCATCGCTCATTTTGACGACGCGCATCATCTCATGCACATCGTGTACACGGACGATGTCCGCTCCTTGGGCAATGCTCAGCGCAACGGTAGCCGCGGTACCCTCTAAACGCTCGCTCGCGGGCAATCCGCCCAGCACTCTGCCTATCGTCGATTTGCGCGAGGTGCCTATCAAAATGGGACGACCCAAGGCCCGCAAGGCACCCAGGCGGCGTAGCAATGTTAGATTCTCTTCCGGGGTTGTGCCAAAGCCAATGCCAGGATCGATGATCAGATGTTCCCAGGAGACGCCAGCCGCCAAGGCCATATCTATGCTCCCAGACAAGAAGCGCATCACGTCGCTAACAATCTCTCGCCTCTCGTAGCCACGCATATTTGCCATCAATACCACCGGTACGCACCGCTCACTTAGCAGAGCGGCCATGGCAGTATCACCCCGCAAACCCCAAATATCATTGACAAGGGAAGCACCCGCGTCCAGTGCCGCACGAGCTACCTCTGCTTTATAAGTATCAATCGAGATGATGATTTCTTTGGGCAGAGCCGCGCTGAGTGCGCTGATGACAGGCAGCACACGAGCACGTTCCTGCTCTACCGAGACAGGTTCGGCATGAGGTCGGGTAGATTCGCCGCCCACATCAATGATAGTCGCGCCATCAGAAACAAAGGTCAGAGCGCGTGTCACCGCCTGTTGCACAATTTCTTCTTGCGATTGGGACGGTTGGGGCGTTTGAGCCAGGCCATCACCAGAAAACGAGTCTGGAGTGACATTGATGATACCCATAACATGGGTGCGCTGTCCCCAATCCAAACGATGACTGGCCCAAATTGTAGGTGAAAGCAACAATGACATGTTCACGCGTCCTCTAGAAAAATGAGTTCTCTTTTGATGATACCGTTTTCGTTGCGTCCATGCAAACAGCATGTTATAGTTATCCGAAGAGCAAGTTTAAATCGTATGTATATACAAGACGCTATCACAGGGGGGAAGCATCATCTATGCAAGATACCAGCGATGTGAAACAGCGTAACCGTGTAGTCAATGCAGCACGACGCTGTCATGAATGTTCTGACGAGGCACTGGGGCGTTGTCCAGATTGCCACCATAGCTTTTGCCAGGAACACTTTCCTAAGCAACAACATTCGCCTTGTGCCGAAAAGCAGATGAGGATGGCGCAAACCCAGGTCTGTTATATCTGTAGTACACAAGTGTATCCAGATCAGTGGTCAACCTCACGCACCTCACACTTTATTGATCAGTACAAGTGTAAAGGGTGTGGTCGCCATATCTGCGATGAACTGCACACGCAGCGCAAAGTCGATGATGTCTTTATTGCTCGCGAAGGTCTGCGCGGTCACCGCTATCAGTATACGACGCGCTATTGCGACCTCTGTTCCCCCATCTATCGCCTGGGCGGCATAAAAGGCATTACCAATTGGGTTGTGGTACTGGGTACGATAGCGGCAACTGCCTTTTTTTATCTGCATCGTTAACCCTATACACACGGAAGGAGACGAAGAGGGGCGAAACTATGGCATTAACACCAATAATACAATCAACACTTACC
Source organism: Ktedonobacteraceae bacterium (assembly GCA_051004815.1). GTDB lineage: Bacteria > Chloroflexota > Ktedonobacteria > Ktedonobacterales > Ktedonobacteraceae > JBBQXY01. The sequence goes on along the minus strand of JBPCJY010000224.1, from coordinate 41,692 downwards.
CGCCATCAAGCAGCAATCAACGAAGCTCTCCATACTGCCATTGCAAAAGGTGCGGCCAATACAGGAGATAGCGATCTTCAACCCTTTTACGGGCAAATGCAATATCACCTGGGTTGGGTCGATAATGAATTTACTCCTATCGCGAACAATCCTGGAAAATTGCTGCGTCCAACACTGCTGCTTTTGGCATATGAAGCAGCTGGTGCCTGGGGGCTTGCCACGGCAAACACAGATTACTTGCGCCGCGCCTTACCTGCCGCCGCTGCCATCGAACTCACACACAATTTTACCCTTATTCACGATGACATTGAAGACGGGGATACTGAGAGACGGCACCGCTCGACCCTCTGGAAACTGTGGGGGATTCCGCAGGCTATAAACACAGGGGATGGACTTTTTGCGCTGGCCCGGCTGACGCTCTGGGATGTATTGGACGAAGGTGTAGCAGGAGACATTGCAGCTCGCTTGGGAGCCGTACTTGATCGCGCCTGTCTGGTACTTTCAGAGGGGCAATATCTGGATATCAGCTTTGAGGGACGCCAAAATATTTCGGTCGCTATGTACCTGGACATGATTAGCCGCAAAACGGGCGCACTTATGGGCAGTGCTGCGGAAATGGGTGCCTTGTTAGGTACATCCGACAAGGAAACAATGCGCCGCCTGCGTAGCTTTGGCGACGCTATGGGAGTGGCATTCCAGGTGCGGGATGACCTGCTTGGAGTCTGGGCCAGTACGGCGGAATTGGGCAAAACACCAGCCGGAGATGTCTATCGACGCAAGAAAAGCTTGCCCTTCCTCCATGCATTGGAACGCGCTGATACATCTGACCAACAACGCTTGCAGCAGGTCTACCAACAAAAAGCTCCCGTTACCGCTATACAAGTCGATGAAGTGCTAGCAATCTTTGCACGTACACATAGCAAAGCGTACTGCCAAACCTTCCTGGCTGACCAATGCCGCCTGGCACACGAGGCATTGGCAAGCGTACCACGCACAAACAGCCTTGGTGCCGCACGCGCTCTCGACGATATGGAAACACTCGTGCATTTCGTGGAGGAAGCGACACGATAAAACGCGCTGGCGGAACGTACATCCAGTACGTCCCACCAGCGCGTTTTATCGTGTCAGCAGTTAACCTCTCGCGGGAAGTTGCCTGGCACGCTTGGCACGCAACGGCGCACCTACGAAGTGCAGGTAGCCCAAAATTTCCTTGTATGATTGTGCTACCGATGTCTCATAAAAGGCAATATCATGCTCCTGGCAGAATGCTTTGATGATGCCATGGGCCTCTTTCAGATTTTTGCGCGGCATGCTGGGGAACAGGTGATGCTCGATCTGATAATTGAGTCCACCATACCAGAAGTCATTGAAGGGACTCGGAGTAACATTACGGGCCGTTACCACCTGGCGACGTAAGAAATCCATCTTTGTCTCTTTCTCCAGAATAGGCATACCCTTATGGTTCGGCGCGAAGGTTGAACCCAGGTACAAGCCAAAGAGCATCTGATGAACCAGGATAAACACGATTCCCTGCCAGAGATTGAGAGTGAAAAAGACCATGCTAAAGTACAGGATGTAGTGAAGTACCATCATGGCAATTTCAACCCAGCGGCTCTTGACTTTTTTACGGATCAGGTAGTTGATGCTGGTACGCTGCAAATCTATGCCCACAAGCATGAGCAGTGGGAAAAAGAAGAAGGCTTGATACTTTGCGATAAGTCGCCCAAATCCGCGCGTCTTTAAAGCCTCTTCCTGGGAAAAGCTGATGGCAGGAATGGCAATATCAGGGTCCATATCAATCTGATTGGGATGGCTGTGATGTTCATTGTGTTTATTCAGCCACCAGGAATAGCTCATACCAACGAACAAATTCCCTTGCAAGAGAATGACGATGTCATTTTTCCATGTCGCATTGAAAATTTGTCGATGGCCTGCATCATGGCCGAGAAAGCCGATTTGCCCGAAGACAAAGGCCAAAAACACGGCATCTACCATACGCAACAAAAAATTGTTGACAGCGAGGAAGAAGATTATGCCCAGAACCAGCATGCCAACTATGAGCAATATCTTATATGTGTAATATTTCGGTTGTTTTTCCAGCAAACCTCTTTTTTTAATAATGTTCTTTAATGCAGCGTACTCATTGGGAGCTGTGCTGCGGGTTGGACGATCCATTTCAAGGCCGGTCAGGTTATCACTTAACACCTCGACGGCGACGCCTTCACTCATTTAAGAACTCCTTATTTGACTTTTTCCAAAGACTTTTGCGACTTTTCTGAGAATTAATTCGGCATATAACAGAAGCTGTTTTCTGCCTGGATATATGGTTAGATACAATAATTGCAATGAATGTTTCATTTACATTGACTAAATTTATTGTAGTAAAAATGAGGGGAGATGAAGGATACTGGCGGAAAGGATCGAATGCAAACACATAATCATGTCGGGAACGCAGACGCCATGCATGTGATATACTAGCCAGTAACAGTTCCTCTATGATGCCTCTGCTACTTGTAAGAAAAAAAACCAGAAGGAGCTACCCGCTATCCAGGACAATATCATCACTTCACGAAGCGGACAAGCACGCCGTGATCCACTGCTCGCCTATCATCTGACTGCTCCACTCACCCCACTCATTGGCCGAAAGCGCGAGGTGTTGGCGGTGTGCAGCCTCCTGCAACGCCCAGAGGTGCGTTGCGTGACGCTTACTGGTCCGGGCGGCGTTGGCAAAACGCGTTTAGGTTGGGCTGTCGCTGGCGAGTTGCTCGAGTACTTTGCTCATGGCGTCTGCTTCGTCTCCCTGGCCGCGGTCAGCGACCCCAACCTGGTTATGGCGACCATCGCCCAGGCATTAGGGCTTTGGGAAGCTGGAGATCGTCCCCTGCTCGAACAATTGCAAGCGTATTTGCGTGATCAGCACCTGTTGCTGTTGCTTGACAACTTCGAGCAGGTGGTGGCGGCGGCTCCACCATTGGCTGACCTGTTAGCATCCTGTCCGCAATTGCACATGCTAGTGACCAGTCGGGCCACCTTACGTATTCAGGGCGAATACGAGTTCATGGTATCCCCGCTGGCCGTACCCGATCTCAAGCAGCTTCCCGCGAACGAGGAACTGGCGCGGATAGCGACGGTGAGCCTTTTCTTACAAAGGGCGCAAGCCATTCAATCCGATTTCCAGTTGACCGAGGCCAATGCCCACACCATTGCGGCTATCTGCGCCCGTCTTGAAGGTTTGCCCTTGGCCGTCGAGCTTGCAGCGGCTCGCATTAAACTGCTTCCGCCGCAAGCCCTGCTCAAACGCCTCAACCATCGGCTTCAAGTGTTGACCGGCGGGAGGCAAGACCTGCCAGCACGCCAGCAAACGTTGCACAATACGTTGCAATGGAGCTACGACCTGCTTACCCCCCAGGAGCAATGTCTCTTCCGTTTGCTCTCGATCTTTGTCGGTGGCTGTAGTTTGCAGGCCGTAGAAGCTGTAGCGCAAACGGTCGGCTATGCAGCCTTTGCCAACACCATAGGTACCAATCAGGCGATGGAGGCGTTGGACGGAGTAGTATCACTGCTCGACAAGAGCCTGTTGCAGCAAACGGAATTGGAGGCCGAGGAACCCCGCCTGCTCATGCTTGAGACGATCCGCGAGTATGGTCTGGCATGCCTACAGGAGCAAGGAGAGTTGGAGGGTATGCGGCAGGCACACGCCGCCTATTACCTGCGCTTGGCGGAGGCGGCAGCAGAGTATCAATTCAGTGCCAAGGCAGGCATCTGGTTCGAGGTATTGGAGCGGGAGCAGGAGAACCTGCGGGCCGCTCTGCAATGGGCTTTGGATTGCCAGAACGAGGAGGTGGAGAACGGCATTGAGACGGCGGTGCGTTTGGGCTGGGCATTATGGAGGTTCTGGAGTGTACGAGGGCGTCTGCACGAAGGGCGCACTTTCCTTGAGCGAGTCTTAGTGGCTTCCGAGAAAAGTGAGGCATCTTTGCGGGCGAAAGCACTCTCTGCTACGGCTCTCCTCGCTTCGTATCAGGGCGATTATGTACGGGCAGAGCAACTCTGTGGCGAAGCTCTCACTCTGTTCCAGCAACTCGCGGATCAGAAGGGGATCGTCCATGTCCTCGCTGTACAGATAGGAGTCGCCTTGCATCGTCGTCAGTCCGCACACATCCTCGCCCTGGCAGGGGAATCTCTCGCTCTCCTTAGAAGGGATGGAGACCCCTGGTGGACAGCGTACTTCCTCGTCGTCATGGCGCGTGCAGCCTCTTTCCGGCATGAGTATGCAAGAGCCTCTCAACTCTTTGAGGAGAGTCTGACACTCTTGAGAACACTGGGCTACGCAGGAGATGTCGCCTGGCCACTGCTCTACCTGGCACATGACCTGATTATCCAGGGAGAGCATACGCGAGCACGGCCCTTATTAGAGGAAGGCCTGGCTCTGTGTCGGAAGGCGAACAGCAAAGGCGGGCTGGCCTACGCCCTCAGTCTACTGGGACAGGTAGCCCTTGAGCAAGGTGACGTAGCCAGTGCCAGCGATCACTTTACCGAGAGTCTGCGGCTCAACCAGGAGGTAGGACATCGGCAAAGTGTTTCCCGCTCGTTCTTCTTTCTGGCAAGTGTGATGGCATTGCAAGGGGATGATGTCCAGGCCCGCACCCTCTACGAGGAGGGACTGGCCATCGCCATCATGTTGGAGCATCACGGCTTAATTGCTTCGTGTCTGGAAGGGTTAGCAGCGGTAGTTACTGCACAGGGGCAGCCTACCTGGGCTGCACGCTTGTGGGGGGCAGCCCAGACCATGCACCGGGATCGCAGCACATCGTTGCTGCAGGTAATGCATATCCGTGATGAACAGGCTCAAACCGCCGCCCGCAGCAGCCTTGGCGAAAAAGTATTTGCCGCAGCCTGGGAAGAGGGGCAGAGCATGACTCCACAACAGGCTCTGGCAGCGCAGAAGCCAATGTCCATAACTAAGCCAGGGATCACGGAAACGGTAATCACCCCTGTGAAGACGCGCTTTCCCAATCAATTGACGCGTCGCGAGATGGAGGTGTTACGTCTGGTGGCGGAAGGGTTGACCGATGCCCAGGTGGCGCAAAAGCTGGTGCTCAGTCCGGGAACGGTTAGTTGGTACGTGAGGTCTATTTGCAGCAAGCTGGGCGTCTCTTCACGTACGGCTGCCACTCGCGTTGCTATCGAGCAGAATCTGCTCTAGAGCCTAACTTCTCTTCCTTTACTGCCCCTCTGACACTTTCCACATCTCTACAAGGCACACGGGATTGCTCTGCCCCCTATAATCCTATAGGGTATTTTGCGCTCCAAGCCCATTGCATCCCGCACAGAAAATCCTCTAATTCTACAGATGTGTTACTGCCTTCCATCAGGTAGACTATGAGCAATGGTTCTGGTAAGCGAGAGCCATGGAACCTCTTGAGAGAGATAGATCAACTCATCTCCATACCGCCCGTTAAAAAGGGCAGCAGAGGTGAGATGAGAAAGGAAATAGCTCGTCATGTCTAAAACAGCGAATCGTCTGAACCTGATAGATACAATGATCACTGAGGCTGCCCAAAAAGGACTGTTACACCTCACGGCGGATAGCGACACCCTCAATGGACGAATGATCCACCTGGACGGTCGGCCACTGATCAATTTTGGCGTGTGTAGTTACCTTGGCCTGGAAATGGACTCGCGCCTCAAGCAAGGAACGATCGACGCGGTACTGCGCTATGGCACACAATTTGCCTCGTCACGCGGCTACCTTTCTGCCCCGCTCTATAGCGAACTGGAGCTTCTGCTGCAACGTATTGTCGATGCCCCAGTCCTGGTGACACCGACGACGACGCTGGGACACCTCGCAGCCATTCCCACCCTCATTGGGGAAGAGGATGCAGTGCTTATGGACCAGCAAGTTCACAACAGCGTCCAGATGGCCGTGGAGCATGTGCGTGCAATTGGTGCCTCGGTGGAAGTCCTTCGTCACAACGACATGCACGCCCTCGATAAACGTCTCAGCGAGTTGAGTGCACGCTATCAACGTGTCTGGTACCTTGCCGATGGCGTGTACAGTATGTTCGGCGACCTGGTTCCTCTTGAGGAGCTCAAACAGTTGCTCCATCGCTATACAAACCTGCATCTCTACCTCGACGATGCCCATGGCATGAGTTGGACAGGGCCGCACGGACGCGGGTACGTATTGAGTCACCTGCCTGAGCGTGATCGTGTCGTGGTGGCCCTCTCGATGGCAAAGGGGTTCGCCGCGGGAGGCGGTGTGCTCGTCTTCCCCGATACTGAAATGCTGCGTCGGGTGCGCAGTTGTGGTGGGCCGATGATTTTCTCTGGGCCTGTCCAACCTCCTATGCTGGGAGCGGCCATTGCCTCTGCTCGCATTCACCTCTCGCAAGAGATCAGTTGGATGCAACAGGAATTGCTTGAGCGTATTCAATTGTGCAATGAACTCATGCAGGAGAAGGGGCTTCCACTGGTCTCGCCCGCGATGACACCTATCCGTTTCGTGGCGACCGGCTGGACCCGCGTCGTACACAATGTGATGCATCGCCTGATGGAGGCGGGCTTCTTTGCCAATATCGTGGGCTTTCCCGCCGTCCCGCTCAAACAGTCCGGCATCCGCATCACCATCACGCGGCACCAGAGCGAGGACGACATTCGTTCCCTCGTCGATGCGCTGGCGTACCACTTGCCGCTCGCTCTACAAGAGGAAGGAAGCGGGTTCAGTGACATCGCGAAGTTCTTCAGTCGCTCTCTCCACCCCCTCACTCCTCGTACGCCAACTGTTTTGAGCCGTTCCATGGAGTACCCACCTTTGAGAAAAGGAGCATAAATTTTCCTGGCGATGAGCCAACAAATAAAGATATTGAAACAAAGAACAGATGTTGAAACAAAGCACAAATGAAGGGAGAAACTCATGAATAAACAGCAATCATCACCAAACGGCTTCGGTGGTCAGCATGCCGTAGTTATCGGTGCCAGTATGGCAGGGCTGCTGGCCAGCCGCGTCCTCTCTGAGCATTTCGAGCAGGTGACGGTGATCGAGCGAGATCGGCTTCCACAGGAGATACAGGCTCGCAAGGGTGTGCCTCAAGGCCGACATGTCCATATATTGCTACACAGGGGTGCATCTGTGATGAAGGAACTCTTTCCAGACCTCTTTCCCGCACTCATTCAGGATGGAAGTGTTCCCATTGATACAGTTGCCGACTTCCATTGGTATAACTTTGGCGCGTGGAAAGCCCGTTTCAAGAGCGGCATCACGTTCTACTGTCAGAGCCGTCCCTTACTGGAAGGGCTTGTGCGTGAGCGTGTAGCAGCGAGAAGCAATGTGCGGTTTCTCGATGCGTGTGATGTCGTGAAGCTCTATGCCAATGAGGATGCGACACGCATTACAGGCATCGAGGTGCGACACCGTGACGGAGAGCAAGCTGAAGAGAGACTTTCCGCCGATCTCATCGTAGACGCCAGCGGACGTGGGTCGCAAACTCCCCACTGGTTGGCAGCTCTCGGCTACGACACAGTTGAGGAAAGCACAATCAAGGTGGATGTCGGCTACGCGACACGCATCTATCGTCGCCCTGCTCACAGCAACTTTGACCGCAGTGTCCTGGCCGTCTACTCGACGCCTCCTGCTGAGAAACGGGCCGGCGTGCTTGCACCTATCGAAGACAACCGCTGGATCGTGACGCTGATCGGCTGGGTGAAGGATTACCCACCCGACGATGAGGAGGGTTTTCTCGCCTTTGCCCGAAGCTTGCCGCAGCCTGACCTCTATGAGGCGATCAAAGATGCCGAACCATTAACACCTATTGCCATCCATAAGTTTCCCGCCAATCGTCGGCGTCACTACGAGCGTCTCTCCCGTTTCCCAGAGGGTTTCGTCGCCCTCGGCGATGCGGTGTGCAGTTTCAACCCCGTCTATGGGCAAGGTATGACGGCAGCCGCACTAGAGGCTGATATGCTCAATACCCTTCTCTATGAACAACAAAAGAAACATACGCGTGGAGACATCACCGGTTTCTCCCGTCGTTTTCAGAAGAAGATCACGCAGATTGTGAGTACGTTCTGGCTGTTAGCCTCGAGCGAAGATTTCCGTCATCCTGAGACGCAAGGGAAAAGACCTCTCGGTGTCAACCTTCTTAACAGCTATGCACGTCGCGTACACGAACTCTCCACCTTTGACCCGCAGGTGACGTTACTCCTCTATCAAGTTTTGCAGGCGATCAAGCCTCCAACGGCACTGTTTAGCCCGTCTATGCTCGCGAAAGTGCTCTTTAAAAGACAGCCGCGGTCACATCAGCAAGAAGGTCAGATTGTTGTCAACAATGCGAATACGTTAGAACATATTCTTAAATAGATAGGAAAGTACTTATGAGCATGAGCAACGATGGCCTGTCCTATTGGCAGGCCGAAAGCGAGGGGAGCGATCTCCTTGACATCACTATTGGCGACCTCTTAGACCGTCGAGCTGAGGAATTTCCTGACAAGGAAGCTCTTGTGTACTCGTGTTATCCTGAGTTCGGCGCGGCACTCGACATTCGCTGGACGTACCGGGACTACCATGAGCGGGTCAATGCCGTAGCCAAAGGATTAATGGCTCTCGGCCTGGGCAAAGGAGATCATATCGCTGTCTGGGCTGCCAACTTGCCGCAGTGGCCGCTCTTGCAGTTGGCGGCGGCCAAAGCTGGCCTGGTTCTGGTCACGATCAATCCCGTCCTGCGTGTTGCCGAGGTCGAATACATCCTCAAACAGGGCGATATCCGTGCCTTGTTCTTCATGGCACGCGTGCGTGAGCATGATTGCCTGGCAACTATCCGCTCGCTCGTTACTGCTGGCAAGCAACAGGGCGAAGTAACGAGCGAACGCCTCCCTCTGCTGCGCTCTGTGTGCTTGTTATGTACCCCTCCTGTTGATAGGGTGCAACAGGAGGACTGGCGTCCATTGCTCTTCAATGAGCTGGTCACGAGCGGAAAACAGATCAGCGAAGTGGCACTGCGCGAACGACAAACGTCCGTCACGCCTTTCGATCCAACTATGATCATCTATACGTCCGGCACCACAGGCTTTCCTAAAGGGACACTGCTCACCCATCATGGCCTGATCAATAACGCACACTTGCTTGCAAAGCGGTGGGGAACCAATCAAGATACCCGCATGGCAGTACTGGTGCCATTCTTTCATGCCATGGGGTGCGTGGCAAGTGTACTTGCCACGCTCTGCCTTGGCTGCTCACTCCATCCTCTCCTGGCCTTTGATCCTTTGAAAGCCTTACGCATCATCAGTAGCGAACGCTGCACCTTTTTGTCAGGAACTCCCACCATGATTACAGCGATCATGCAGCATCCTGCTGTCAGCACGTATGATCTGTCTTCGCTGCAACTGATAGGTACGGGTGGTGCTCCTGTTCCGGTTGCCTTGATGGAGCAAGTCAAAAAGGACATAGGAGCAGATGTGTTTATTGGCTTTGGTCAAACCGAGGCCACATGCGGCATTACGGCGACGCTCTCAGACGATACATTTGAATTGAAGGCGGCGACGGTAGGAATACCGCTTCCACATACCGAGGTCAAGATCATCGACGCGGACACAGGAGTCGTGCTTCCTGTTGGAGAGCGTGGAGAACTTTGCTGTCGCGGCTACCTGGTCATGACAGCCTACTACAAGATGCCAGAGAAGACAGCCGAGGCGATTGATGCCGAAGGTTGGTTACATACGGGTGATCTGGCAACGATGGATGAGCGTGGCTATGTGAAGATTGTGGGGCGGCTCAAGGACATGGTCATTCGCGGCGGTGAGAACCTTTTTCCACGGGAGATTGAGGAGTTCCTCATTCGTCACCCCAAGGTGGCTGATGTGCAGGTCGTGGGCGTGCCGGATGCCTTTTTTGGTGAAGAGTTGCTAGCCGTTGTCATCCCGAAACAAGGAGAGCAACTGAGCGAACGAGAGTTACGCACCTACTGCAAGGGGCAGATCAGCCACCAGAAGATTCCGCGCTACTTCCAATTCGTCACCTCCTATCCTTTGACCGGTAGTGGGAAGGTACAGAAGTTTATGCTGCGAGAAAATGCCATCAAAGCCTGGGATCTCGAGATCCTTCACAAGAAGGGGGTGGTTGTGGGCCTGAGCAAGCCGTAAGCCGAATTCTGTTCCCCGGCCTGTTTTGCAACAGGCCGGCTCTCCCGCGCTTTGCGTGATCGAAAAGATGATAGCAAAGGGCAGCCTACCTTCCCGACAACTGAGGGTTTGATAGACCCTGTGAGGATAGCTGTTGATGTGATATTATACGCTCATCGTTCGCAGAGTCAGGACATTATATGGAGAGAGATGGAACACGAAGCGTATGACCGTCACCACCACGCAAAAGAGAGCCGTTGAGCAGTACTACAAAGACCTTGCCGCCTATGCCGAGAAACATGTCACACACGAAACCGCCGTGCGCAGTGCCTTTCAAAACCTGCTGGCTGCCTTTGCCCAGTCCGCCAACTGGGTGCTCATCCCCGAACAGACCCTTGCCAGCGGCAAACGGCCCGATGGCACCTTGCGCGACGCCTTCAATCTGCCACGAGGCTATTGGGAAGCCAAAGACGGCCACGACGACCTCCAGATCGAAATTCGCAAGAAAATTAGCCTGGGCTATCCCATCTCCAACACTATTTTTGAGGACACGCGCCGCGCCATCCTGTATCAGAATAATCGCGTTGCGTTTGAGGCCGATCTGACCAATCCCAAAGACCTCACCGCCGTCCTGGACACCTTCTTTCACTATGCCGCCCCCGATATCGCCACCTTTGAACACGCCGTTGACGACTTCAAAGAAAGCATTCCCGACCTCGCTCATGGTCTCATGCAACGCATCCAGGAGGAACACGCTCGCAACAAACCCTTCGTTGCCGCTTTCCAGAGCTTCCTGGACCTCTGCCGAACCTCGCTTGACCCCACTATGAGCCGCGCAACCGTCGATGAAATGCTGGTGCAACACCTGCTCACCGAACGCCTCTTCCGTACTATCTTCAACAATTCCGACTTCATTCACCGTAACGTCATTGCCTCCGAAATCGAAAAGGTCATTCAGGCTCTCACCAGCCGCGCCTTCAACCGCTACGAATTCCTCAAATCGCTGGACCGGTTCTACATCGCCATTGAAAACGCCGCCAAAAACCTGGATGACTGGTCGGAGAAACAGCACTTCCTCAACACGGTCTATGAACGTTTCTTCCAGGGTTTCTCCGTCAAACAGGCTGATACCCATGGCATCGTCTACACGCCACAGGAGATCGTGGATTTTATGTGTGCCAGCGTGGAGGAGGTGTTGCAGCGCGAGTTTGGCACCTCGATAGCCGAACCAGGGGTGCAGGTGCTTGATCCGTGCGTCGGCACCGGCAGCTTCATCGTCAACCTCCTGCACCGCATCCCCCGCTCCAAACTGAAACACAAATACCAGCATGACCTCTACTGCAACGAAATCATGCTGTTGCCTTACTATATCGCCTCCCTCAACATCGAACACGAATATTATGAGCGGACAGGGGAATATCTTCCTTTTGAAGGTATTGCTTTCGCGGATACGCTCAATCTCGAAAGTCAGCAGATGGAACTGTTCAGTGAACGCAACACCGAGCGCATCGTGCGTGAAAAACAGGCACCAATTATGGTCGTGATTGGCAATCCTCCGTACAATGCCGGCCAAAAAAGTGAAAATGATAACAATAAGAACCGTAAATATTCAGTAGTTGATGAGCGTATTCATGAAACGTATGCAAGAGGGTCTAGGGCAACACTTACAAACAAACTTTACGATGCATACGTTAGATTCTTCCGCTGGGCCACAGATCGGTTACAAGGACGTGATGGTATTATTTGCTTTGTCTCCAATAACTCGTTCGTCGATCAGATAGCGTTTGATAGCATGCGCAGGCATCTTTTACACGATTTCTCATATATTTATCATCTTGATATGCATGGTAATGTTCGCAAAAATCCGAAACTTTCAGGGACAGCTCATAATGTGTTTGGTATTCAAGTAGGGGTAGGGATAACAATAGCAATACGTAAAGCCGAGTATCCAGCACAAAAGCTATATTATTATCGTTTTCCTGAGTATTGGCGTAGAGCAGAAAAATTGAGCTTTTTGGCTAGCAAAAGAAGTATAGCCAATATCGATTGGTTAGGATTACAACCTGATAAACAGTACAATTGGTTAACTGAACATATTCTTCCTGAATTTTCTACATTTATTCCTCTTGGAACAAAAGAAGGGAAGATAACGCCAGAAGTAGCTATAAGCACAATTTTCAAAACTTACACCAATGGCGTAAAGACTAATCGTGATGATTGGGTATACGATTTTAATCGCCAATCACTAATCAAGCGTATTAGTGACTTCATTGAGAATTATAACGGTGAGGTCTTTCGTTGGGTAAGAGCAGGACATCCAAAAGATATTGATAGCTTTGTATCGTATGACAAAATTAAATGGAGTCGTAATCTCAAGAGGGATTTACAAAATGAGCGATACGCACTATTTAATGCAGATGCTATCCAAAGAACCCTCTATCGTCCATTTTCAAGTAAATGGCTGTATTATGCTGATATTTTGGTTGACGAGTTAGGTAGGTCCAGACAGATTTTTCCTACGTCTGCTACTATACTGGAAAACCGTATAATTTGTGTAACGGGCCTGGGAGCTGATCATCAGACTTTTATAGCTGCCAACACTATTGCTGATGTTAAGTGTGGAGTAAGTGGTAACTCAACAATCCAATGCTTCCCCTACTATACCTACAACGAAGATGGCAGCAACCGCCGTGAGAACATCACCGATTGGGCCTTGGCACAATTCCAGGCAAATTATAGATCAGAGGTGACAAAGTGGGATATCTTCCACTACGTCTATGCCATGTTGCACCATCCGCAGTACCGCGAACGCTATGCAGAGAACCTCAAACGTGACCTGCCCCATCTTCCCCTGCTCCAAAACAGAGAAGCGTTTTTGACATGTGTACGCATCGGGCGGCAACTGATGGAACTGCATTTGAAGTATGAGCAGGCGAAAGAATACCCTCTGCACTGGCTCGAAAACCAGGACATCCCATTCTCCTGGCATGTCAAAAAGATGCGCCTGACACTGGACAAAACCGCGCTAGTGGTCAACGAAAGTTTGACCCTGGCAGAGATACCACCAGAGTGTTTTGCCTATCGTCTGGGCAATCGCTCCGCCCTGGACTGGGTCATTGACCAGTACCAGGTGAGTGAAGATAAACGCAGCGGTATCGTGAGCGATCCGAATAATCCAGATGATGAGGAGTATATTGTGCGGTTGGTTGGTAAGGTGGTGACGGTGAGCGTGGAGACGGTGAAACTGGTGGAGGAGTTGGCGAGGGAGGTGAGGCAAGAGGAGTGGTTGGGGAAAGAGGGATAAATTGTAAATTTGATAATGACCGATACCCCATATACTAAGACAATATTCTAAGAGGAAGTGGGATCATAGAGTCAGTATGTCAGAACGAAAATTCATAAACAAGGTGCTTGACAGTAACTTTACTATCAAGTAAATTGATTATACAGACAATTATTAACGATTTCAGTAGGAGGACCCTTAATGACTCAAAATATCAAACTTATCGTGTACCCGGTAAAGGATTTGGAAGAAGCAAAAGCTCTATATGACAAATTTTTAGGTGTTAAGCCCTATGTGGATGGGCCATATTACGTCGGGTATAAGCTAAATGACTTAGAAGTTGGCCTGGATCCCAACGGCCAGGCAGTCGTCGGCTACATCGATGTTGCCGATATCAGAAGTTATTTACAGACCTTACTAGACGCTGGTGCGACGACGCATCAGGACATCAGAGACGTTGGTGAAGGATTACTAATTGCTCAGGTTAAAGATAAGAATGAGAACATTCTAGGGCTTAGGCAGTCGCAAAAGTAACAGACGTATAATTTCACTATTTCTAACGTACACAACGGCTGACAAAAATTAACAGATACAAAGATGCAAGAACATATTGAAATTCGCGGTGCTCGTGAGAACAACCTCAAAGATGTCACCTTAAAAATCCCTAAACGTAAGATTACAATTTTCACCGGTATATCCGGCTCGGGTAAGTCATCGCTGGTTTTTGACACCATTGCCGCTGAGGCGCAGCGATTGCTTAACGAAAACTTCAGTATGTTCGTGCGCAACTTCCTGCCGCGCATCAGTCAACCGGAAGCCGACGAAATTAAGAATCTAAGCATGGCCGTCATCGTCGATCAAAAACCGCTTGGCGGCGGCTCGCATTCAACGGTCGGCACAGTCACGGATATTGCCACAGTGCTTCGCCTCATGTTCTCGCGCTTCGGTAAGCCGTACGTGGGCTACGCCAACATGTTCTCATTTAACGATCCTGCGGGCATGTGCCCTAACTGTAACGGCATCGGGCAAAAGCTGAGTATCGACATGGATACTGCCTTTGATATGAACAAGTCGATCAACGAAGGCGCACTGCGACTGCCCAACTACCTAAATGACAGCCCGTGGCTTGAAACCGTGAAGCGTTCCAAGCTGTTCGACAACAACAAAAAACTCAAAGATTTTAGCCAAAAAGAACTTGATGATCTGTACCACTCCAAGCTGGTTAGGACCGATTTGGGTAACGGTATACACCTCAACTTTGAAGGCGTGGTCGACAGATTTGTGCGTAACTATATCAAAAACGATGTTAAGACCTTGTCGGAGCGCACACAGAAAAGCGTTGGACCGTTCATTACTATGGGGCCATGTGAGCTGTGCCATGGCGCACGGCTGAGTCAAAAAGCACTGGCCTGTAAAATCCAGGGCTACAACATTGCCGACCTAAGCTCCATACAGGTCGATAAGCTTTTCGAGGTGATTAAAAAGTTTGATACTAAGGAAAACCATGCGCTGGTCAAAACAGTGCTGGAACGCCTATCTAATTTAGTTGAGATTGGCCTCGGCTACCTCAGCCTTGACCGTATGACCGATACGCTTTCCGGTGGTGAGTCGCAGCGCGTCAAGATGGTAAAACACTTGAATGGCAGCCTGGTTGATGTTATGTACATCTTTGATGAGCCTAGTGTCGGCTTGCATCCCCGCGATGTCCACCGCTTGAACGAGTTGCTGTGTAAACTCCGCGACCAAGATAATACGGTTATTGTCGTGGAGCACGATCCAGACGTTATTAAAGCCGCTGACCATATCGTAGACGTTGGCCCGCTGGCTGGCATCAATGGTGGTCAAGTGGTCTTCGAAGGTACCTACCCGGAATTACTTAAGGCCAAGACTTTGACTGGCGAACATCTGAAAGATCATACGCCGATCAAGCAAGTATTTCGCCAGCCCTCTGGTAAGCTGACTATCGAGGACGCCCACGCTAATAACTTGCAGCACATCACCGTCGATATCCCGACAGGGGTCTTCACCGTGATTACAGGGGTCTCTGGTTCGGGTAAGAGTTCGCTGATTCATCAAGTATTCTTGAAGCAACATCCAGACACCATCGTGGTCGATCAATCGGCAATTGGTACTTCCAACCGATCTAACCCTGCCACCTACATCGGTATCATGGATGTTATCCGCAAAGCCTTTGCCAGGGCTAATAAGGTTGACGCTGGACTGTTTAGCTTTAACTCAAAGGGTGCTTGCGACAACTGTAAAGGTGCCGGCTTCTTGACCATTGACCTAAGCTTTCTTGATCACGCTAAAACGCCTTGCGACGTCTGTGGTGGTAAGCGTTTCAAGGACGAGGTATTATCCTACAAGTATCATGGCAAATCAATCACTGAGGTGCTCGATCTGACCATGGCCGAAGCCAATGAATTCTTTGATTTGCCAGAGATTGCTCAAAAGTTACAAGCACTCAATGACGTAGGTCTGGAGTATCTAACGCTCGGCCAGCCCTTAAGTACGCTCTCCGGCGGTGAAAGCCAGCGCATTAAATTAGCCAGTGAGCTGCACAAAAAAGGCAGCGTCTATGTACTTGATGAGCCGACAACTGGGTTACACATTTCAGATATTGCTCGCTTGCACACGCTCATCGACCGAATGGTAGAAGATGGCAACACGGTGATTACTATTGAACATAACGTGGACGTTATCCGTCAAGCCGACTGGGTCATTGACCTTGGCCCTGAAGGCGGTGACAAGGGTGGCAAGATTATGTTTGAGGGTACGCCGGCCGAACTGCTAAAAAGTAAAAAGGCACTTATCGCGGAGTATCTTTAGTGTTCTTGGATCAAGTATAGCGTTTAATCTTTAAAGAAGATGGCATTCGAGATGCCTTGACCAGGTATACGACCGCGGTCAGCGGGGCGTATTATTTCGTCCCCTCGGTCGAGGCCCTGCGCAGGTTTGCTTCCGGGAGTAACGAATAAAAAAGGGATTTCACACCGATGTGAGATCCCTGTCAAACGGCTTGGGTTGTGGGCCTGAGCAAGCCGTAAGCCGAATTCTGTCCCCGTGATTCCTCACGGTCTCACGGGTGGCAATCATCTATCTAGGACGCCAGTTACCTGACGCCTCAAGCAACCAACCCGGAGGTTGACAGGCGAGCAACCTGCAAGCACGTTCGCAAGCGAACGTACTATTCCCCCTGCTTGGTCTTGCTCCGAATGGGGTTTACCCAGCCAGTTGGTCGCCCAACTGCTGGTGAGCTCTTACCTCACCATTTCGCCCTTACCCGATCCTGCCAACACCTGTAACAGGCATCACGGCAACGTTTGCTATCGGGCGGTATGTTTCTGTGGCACTTTCCTTGAAGTTACCTTCACTGGCCGTTAACCAGCATTCTGCTCTTTGGAGTTCGGACTTTCCTCGGACTTTGCAGCCCGCGATTGCCTGTCTTCCTCAAACCCACGGTGCTAGAGTAACACATGGGAAGGATTCCGTCTAGCCATCAAGACCGTCGAGACCGTCTAGCCATCAACAGGGTTTGTGAATGATTGCCGAGAGGGTTATGGTGGTGACCAGGGCGACCGCAAGGGATCGCCCTGGTAATAATTCACAGGCCCTGCCGTCAAGATGACACATTGACGGCCTGGGATATACACGCTACAATGACAACTGAACCTATTACCTGATTATGTTTAACACATGGAGAGATCTTTCATGACGACAGGTCGTCGGATTCGCCTTACTTCCCTGGCCAGTTGCGCTGGCTGAGCATCTAAGATGGGGCCAGAGGCCCTGGTGCAGGTTCTGCGTCCACTCACATCCCACGCCGCTCCACCCGAACTTCTGGTTGGTTTACATACTGCCGATGATGCAGCCGTATACCGGGTAAACGAGCAACAGGCGGTTATCAGCACAGCGGATTTCTTCCCGCCTGTAGTCGATGATCCCTATACCTTTGGAGCGATTGCCGCCGCCAACGCGTTAAGCGATGTCTACGCGATGGGCGGGCAGGTCTTGCTGGCCATTAACCTGGTGGCGTGGCCGGATAACCTGGATCATGCTATCCTCAGCGAGATTTTACGCGGGGGAGCAGATACCGTGGCAAAGGCGGGAGGCGTGATCGCGGGTGGACACACCGTCACCGATAAAGAGCCGAAATACGGGCTGGCTGTGACCGGCATGGTGCATCCCGACCATATCTTGACCAAAGGTGGGGCGCAGCCGGGCGATCTACTCATTCTCAGCAAACCGCTGGGAACGGGATTGATTACAACGGCGCACAAGCGCGAAGTGGTCGCGGAGGATGACCTGCATGCCGCGATTGCCTCGATGATGCAGTTAAATCGTCAGGCCAGCCAGGCTTTGCAGCGGCCCGGAGTACACGCCGTCACCGATATTACGGGCTTTGGCCTGCTCGGCCACGCGTGGGAAATGGCAGCACAAAGCCTGAGCGGAATGCGTTTCGATTACAACGCCTTGCCCTTGTTGCCCAATGCCCGGCACTACGCCGAAATTGACTGTATCACGGGTGGAGCATATCGAAACTCTGCGTATTTGATGCCGCATGTGCGTATTCACGAGCAGATCGACGAACTGGCGCGTGCGCTCTTGTGGGATCCACAAACGTCTGGTGGGCTTTTCGCGGCTATCGAACCGACATTGTGGCCCACGCTCGCGGAGTTGGCACCGGAGGTGACCTTCTGGCGTATAGGCGAAGTTACCGCACGAGTGCAAGATGAGGACCATGTGTTGTTGGAGGTGTTTTAGTGGCTGTCGAATTGTTGGAAGAGACCCTGGGAGTACATTTCCAGGACTCTACGTTGTTGCATATGGCTCTGACCCATCGCTCATATATTTATGAAACCCAGGGCGAGGGGTTGAGTTCTAACGAACGCCTGGAATTTTTGGGGGATTCTATCCTGGCGTTTGTCAGCACCGATTTTCTCTATCGTACCTTCCCCCATCTCAGTGAGGGCGAGCTTACTGATGTTCGGGCCATTCTCGTTAAAACGGAGACGCTGGCAAATTTTGCCCAAGATATCCAGTTGGGTACATTTATGCTCATGGGCAAAGGGGAGCAACATAGTGGGGGCGGGAAGCGCGTATTGGCCTCGGCTTTTGAAGCGGTGCTGGGAGCAATCTTCCTCGACCAGGGTATCACGGCAGTACAGCAATTTTTGCTGCATCGTCTGGAACCGATTGCGCAGCATATCGTGGAGAAACGCTTATTTAAGGACAACAAATCGCGTTTCCAGGAACTCTCGCAAGCCCACGATAGTATCACACCGTTCTATCGCCTGGTCAGCCAGGAAGGACCTTCGCATAATCGAGAATTTACGGTAGAGGTGATGCAGGGTGAAATCGTGGCCGGGCGCGGACATGGGCGCAACAAGCAAACAGCCGAGCAAGAAGCAGCCTTCGATGCTCTTTTGAAACGGGGCTGGCAGTGACGCACCCATGTGAATAAGGATACCAGAACATCGCACGAGTTTGCATAGTTCGAGGCATGGAGATAGGGAGGAAGAGGACGCATGAGACTGGAGCCATCGCAACGACCAGAACATGCATTACGGGTCAGTGCCAAGCTCATTACATCAAGCACGATTTTACATCTCTCGGCGGACGAGTTAGAGCGTGCCGTTAACCAGGAGCAGATGGATAATCCCGCACTGGAAGTCAATGAGCAGCGTGTCTGTCTCTTTTGTGGCACGCGCATGTTTGGGCAAACGTGCAGCACCTGCGGAAACTTCGCACAGCCCACATTTGCCAGCGGTGAGGTCGCCATCAACTATGAAATACCGTTTGATACCGCGTGGAATTCGCAACAGCATTACGACCTCGATAACTATGGCTTTGTCGAAATTGATCGCGACGACGAATATGATCCCCTCGCCAGTATACCCTCTGGCGAGACATTGTCCCAGTTGTTGCTGCGACAATTAGAGGCCCTTATTGCGCCAGGAGATGAGCCGATTGCGGAACAATTGGTAGGCAACCTCAATGAGCGGGGCTATTTGGAAATCAGTGTTGATGAGATTGCCAGTCATCTCCAGGTACCACTGCAACGAGTCGAATATGTATTGAAGCAGCTGCACAGCCTGGAACCACTCGGCATCGGAGCGCGTAACTTGCGTGAATGCCTCTTGATCCAATTGCAGGCATTGAGCGAATTAGAGGTTCCTCATCCACTAGCTCATGTGCTAATAGACGCGCATTTGGAGCAACTTGGGCGCAGCCAGTTCGCGGAAATCGCTCGTACACAGCGGGTACCTGAGCAAGAGGTACGCAATGCCACCCTCTACATTCGGAGCACACTGTACCCTTTCCCCGCGCATACCTACCAGGAAGATACGCTATTTACATGGCGCAGCAATGATGCCACGACCTATATGCGCCCCGATATCATCATCCGTAAAGGCGAAATCGGCTTCGAGGTGGAACTGATCGAGGAGAAACGCTATCACTTGACCATCAATACTGACCAAACTGTTCAGGCCGACAACGGCACAGCCAGTGCTGAATTACAACGCTACATGCATCAACACGGTGATCGGGCCAGGTTCTTCATTGACTGTATCCAACGTCGTTGGCGTACCCTCAAACGTGTCGCGGAACTGGTGATAAGTTACCAGCAAGAGTTTTTGGAGAAAGGCGTGCGCTCTATGCGGCATCTCACTCGTGCGGAGGTCGCTAGCCGCTTAAATCTGGATGAAGGCACCGTGAGCCGCGCCACCGCCAATAAATACGCGCTACTGCCTAATGGTCGGCTCATGCCCATCTCCGACTTCTTCGATGGTTCTCTTGGTGTGAAAGATGTCCTGCGTGAACTGATTGCCAATGAGGAGCCCAAACACCGCTTGAGCGATGAAGAGTTGGCTCGCCTCATGCAAGCACGCGGCATCCCCATGGCCCGTCGGACAGTCACCAAATACCGTGAAGAGATGGGCATTGGCTCGTCACGAGAACGGGGATAGCGACTACCAGGGCGACCGCGAGGGTCGCCCTGGTAATCATTCACAAGCCCTGAATGGGTGGAACATAGATGGTTTTTTCGCGCTCGTAAATCACCATGCCGGGGCCGCCGCCTTTCATATGGCGCACATGTTTTTGCTGCGTATAATCGACAGGGGCCGTAGTGGTGCCGCGTGCCTGACTATAATAGGCGGCAAAACTGGCGGCCTGTTCAATCGTGCGGGGTGGGATTTCGCGGCCAGCAGCTTTGATGATAACGTGCGAACCGGGGACGCCGCGTGCATGCAGCCAGATATCGTTGGCGGTAGCCTGATGAAATGTGACCTCTTCGTTTTGGCGGCTATTCTTGCCAATTAAGACGGTAAAACCGTCGCGACTCTGCACATGTAAGGGTACGCCACCGCCAGGCATGACAGGTTTTCCCTTTGCGCCTTTTCCTCCTTTGCCCTTTTTCGCGAATTTTTGGGCCTTCTTCTCCTGCAATTTTTGTAGCTTGGATGCTCCGCGCATATAGCCCGCCGTCTGCACCTCGGCTTTGACAAGCCCCACCTCCGCGGGCGTATCGGCCAGCATCAGGTCGGCCAGGAGCTGCTCTATCGTCGCCAACTCCGTCGCGTTTTGCTCGATCTGTGCAGGCATAAGGGCGGTGGCGCGGCGCAGTTTATGGTATTTGTTATAGAGGCGATTGGCATTGCCGACCGCGTCAAAGCGCGGGTCCAGTGGAACGATCACGGTGGGCATGGTTTCTTCACTACCTCCGGCAAAGAAATCCGTCAGTGTTATGCTCTTCTGTCCTTGCTGAATTTCGTTCTGATGGGCGATGAGCAGATCAGCTTGTGTACGATAACGTGCCGCATCCTCACTGGAAGCCATTTCCTGCTGCAACAATTCCGCTTTGCGCTTACAACGATCGCGCTGGGTTTGTAGTAGTTTGCGCAGCGGGGTACGCACGCCTTCCATCGCATCGCGCCACTCGGTACGCGCATAGTAATCGTCCAGCAACACATTGATAGAGGGAGATTGCCGTGTACGCACAGCAGGCACTTCCGCGTACTGTTCTAAGACATACGGTGCAAAAGCCAGTGGAACAGGTTGAGCGGAAGAACCACTTTGTTCAGCATCGTTCCCCACGCGCTCAACTAGCTGTGGTTGCCATCTATGACTGTTATATAAACCGGCAAGCTCACGCACGTTCCAGGCAAGTTCTTCCCAATCGGCCTCACTTCTGCCATCATGGGCAGCTAGAGTCTCGGCATTGCCTGTGGCTCTGTAGACGCTCTCACGAGACAATAAGGGGCTGAAGCCAAGCAAGTGTTTCGGGAGCAATTGCCAGAGTCGGGGCTGCTCTACAGGCCGTTTACGTGCCTTCTGTGTTACTGCTGGAGATGGTTCGGGCGACGTGGCATCATCGGCTGCACACGCCATCAATTGGGCGGCGGTGATAGTCGTTGGCTCTAATTTTGGCAAGGTTTGACCAGAAAAGGAATGTTGTTGCGGTGGTGGCGGCACATACTGCACGTTTGCCGCGATGGTGCGATACCGATTGACCTCTACCCCAACACGTTTCAAGCTACCCAGGATCAAACCATGTTCATCGCAGAAAATGATATTGCTGAGACGCCCCATGATTTCAATGATGAGGCGATAATGGACGCGTTCCTCGCTATCCGGGCCAAGGCGATGACCGACGATGATCTCCAACACACGCTCCCAGCGCGGTTGCTCAATGGCTTCGATACGCGCACCCTCCAAGTATTTGCGCAATAACATGACAAAGGGGGGTGGATCGCTGGCAATCTTGGGTGGTTTGAGCGCGGTGATGTGCGCCCGTGCCAGTTGTGGATGTGCAGAAAGATAGAGCCACCGATTGTGTCCGCCCTCTCCCTCAACTTTCGCGGGGGCATAACATTGCATTGCAATCGCGTGCTCTGTCGGCTGGATAATAGTGTCAACGCGAGCACCTGACAGCAATATGCGCCATTCGTCGGCGACTGCTGCCAGGGTTATAGCATCTATATTCATAAGGGTTCTTTCTCTTAAACTACCGACATTGACGGTTCGTGTTGTACAATAAGAAATAAGGAGTATTTTTCATGCGTCGTTGTAGCATGGCTTTGTATATCCCTTCTGCCCGCCAAAGTGTCTTCATATCTATCATCTCATTTCTGGATAGAGAGGGCCGTGTACTACACGAATTGATTGTCAGTATAGCAAAGAGTGGTCTATTCGTATAGCATCTCTTTCGCTAAGTGCCAGCAACGTCAGGAAAAACAGCATGCAACTTGAGACGGAGCAAACTGTGTCGCAGTCGGATCATCTATCATCACTACAGCAGGGGCTCCTTTTTGTGCTATCCGCGCCATCGGGTACCGGCAAAGATACGGTTATCAACGCCCTGAAACAGCAAGGCACGGATTTTTATGTGGTGGCTTCCGTCACCACCAGAGCACCACGTCCCGGTGAAAGCGAAGGAAACCCCTATCACTTTGTGAGCTTGGAAAAGTTTGAGCAATTAATGGCGCAAGGCGAACTGCTTGAATACGCCAATGTGCATGGAAATTGGTATGGGCAACCACGGCAAGCCATTCGCGACAACCTACGGGCCGGTCGCGATGTGCTCCTCAAGATTGATGTACAGGGCGCAGCGACGATTCGTCGTAAAGTGCCAGAAGCCATTTTTATTTTTTTAGTACCCAGTTCCTTGGAGGAACTCGCACAGCGCTTGACGAACCGGCACACAGAGACGGACGCGGAGCGCACGCGTAGACTCACCGATGCGCGTAAAGAACTGGCGGAACAGCATTGGTATGATTACGTGATCGTCAACCGACAAAATCATCTGCAAGAGGCAGTTGATCAGTTGCGTGCTATTATGCTTGCCGAGCATGCGCGTACTCATCCCCGCAACATTATCATTTAGCGGTTTCACAAGGAGGACAAGACACATATGATTGATGAGCATGAACGCTTTGAGCAATCTCGTACCAAAGAGCGTAACCTGGCCATGGAGTTGGTGCGTGTTACCGAGGCGGCGGCATTAAGTGCTGGACGTTGGATGGGCAAAGGGAATAAGGAGATGGTAGACCAGGCAGCCGTAGATGCCATGCGCCATTCACTTGATGGTGTTGACATGAGCGGCGTTGTCGTGATTGGAGAGGGCGAGAAAGACGAAGCTCCCATGCTCTATATCGGCGAACATGTCGGTAACGGCTCGTTACCTGCCGTCGATGTTGCCGTCGATCCCGTTGATGGTACACGCCTGCTGGCACTCGGTATCTCAGGAGCACTGACAGTCGTAGCCATTGCCGAGCAGGGTACCATGTACGCGGCCCCGCCAGGCGTGTACTACATGGAGAAGATCGCTGTTGGTGCCGCGGCAAAACATGTTATTGACATCAATGCGCCAGTAGCCGTCAATTTGGATCGTATCGCCCGTGTGCGCGATTCTCATATCGACGACCTGACAGTGGTTGTGCTGGACCGACCACGACATGAGGACCTTATCCGCCAGATTCGCGATGTAGGAGCACGCATTCGCCTGATTACCGATGGAGACGTGTCCGCCGCTATCCAGGCGGCTATGGAGGATTATACCGGTGTTGATCTGTTGATGGGCATCGGTGGTGCGCCCGAAGCGGTGTTAGCGGCGGCGGCCCTCAAGTGTATTGGTGGCGAAATTCAGTGCAAGATTTGGCCACGCAACGATCAGGAACGCGAGAAACTCAAAAGCGATGGCATTGATGTCGAGCAGGTTTTTCGGGTCGATGACCTGGTCAAAGGCAACGATGTATCCTTTGCCGCGACTGGCATCACCAGTGGCGAGTTGTTGGATGGCGTGCAATATTTTGGTTGGGGTGCTCGCACCTCCTCTGTGATGATGCGTTCACGCTCAGGCACGGTACGCTATATTCAAGCTCGCCATAAATGGCGCAAGGGCAATCGCCACGCATAATGCTCTCGTTCAAGTAAAAAAAGTGTGGGTTGCGGACTGGCCTTGCCGTCAATACCTTTCAAAGAAGAGGCTCTCTCGCAGTGTCATCCTTCGCTCTCGCTCAGGATGACCCTCCTGAAATCGCTTCGGTTGACTGGCACCATGTCTTCTTGGAAAGGTATTGGGCCTTGCCGTCCGCAACCCACGCTTTTTGACTTATATTAACTTGAAAGTTTTTGTAACTTTTCGATGACCGCATCCGCGACTTGCGAGGTACCCACGGCAGTGGGATCATCGGAACGAGGTTTCAGGTCATAGGTCACGTTCTTACCTTCGGCAATCACCTGGGAAATCGCTTTCTCCAGGCGATTTGCGGCATCTCGCTCACAGAGGTGACGCAGCATAAGCACACCAGAAAACATCATTGCCATCGGGTTCACTTTGTTCTGCCCGGCATATTTGGGCGCACTGCCATGCACTGGCTCAAAGACCGCACATTGACTGCCAATATTGGCACCGGGGGCCACGCCTAATCCGCCAATCAGTCCTGCCGAGAGATCAGAGATAATATCGCCGTACAAGTTTGGTAGAACCAGCACATCATACATTTCCGGCTTCTGTACCAATTGCATACACATATTGTCTACTATGCGATCCTCAAATTGGATTTCAGCATATTCTTTGGCAACCTCGTGGGCGGTGGCGAGAAATAGCCCATCGGAGAACTTCATGATGTTTGCTTTATGCACAGCCGTTACCTTGTGGTGTCCATTGGCGCGAGCATATTCAAAAGCAAATTTAACAATGCGCCGTGTCGCCATCACCGAAATATACTTGATACTGATGGCAGAATCGGTATTGAGGCGGGTACCGGTAGTATGGGCAATGGTTTCAATGATCTCTTCCTGCTCAGGCGTCCCCCTTTGGAACTCGATGCCCGCGTACAAATCCTCCGTATTCTCACGCACAATGGTTAAATCAATATTCTCATAGCGGGAACGCAGCCCATGATAGGTTTTCGCCGGTCGCAAATTGGCATAGAGATCAAGCTTTTTACGTAATGTCACATTCGCGCTGCGCAGACCTTTGCCCACAGGGGTTGTAATCGGGCCTTTCAAAGCGACCTTTGTCCGTTTTATCGACTCAATGACTTCATCAGGTAAGACTGTACCATGCTTTTCCAACACTTCCAGCCCTGCTTGTTGCAGCTCCCAACTAAATTGCACACCAGTTGCCTCAAGTACACGTCGCGTCGCCTCTGTAATTTCTGGCCCTGTACCGTCGCCAGGAATAAGCGTAATTACATGCGGCATGAAATCCTCCAAACAGCAGAGTTTATTATTAAGCATCAAATCAGTTCACTATTCTTCGATTATATCACCTATCTCAGGTAATGTTTTCTTAAAATGGTGTTCATTGCGCTTTTGCTGTTCTGCTGCGAGTCGTTGTGGGCTTGTTTGTGGCAACACTAGATTTCTTAGCCGCCGCAGCGCGTGTGCCGGTAGTCTTTTTGGCCGTGGCACGAGCCGTCGTTGTTTTCCTGGCAGTCGTTCTACTGGTGGTCTTTTTGGCCGCTGTGGTTGGCTCTCCTGTGGATACTCCGTCTTCCACCTTTTTACGGGTAGCAGTCCTGCGTGTTGTTTTTGGCGCGGTCGAGTGGTTTTCACCTTCCACGGACGCTGTTTTTCTACGAGTGGTACGCTGAGTCGAAGTACCATCCGCCTGGGGTTTAGTTTCCTCGGTACGCGGTGTAGCTATAAATTCAGCATAACAGACCGGGTCCTGCCCGACACGCGGCACGATCATCAAGCCCCCACACCTGGGGCAAAGATCGGGCACTGGTCGCTCCCAGAGCGCGAAATTACAGGTCGGGTAATTGCTACAACCATAGAAAACGCGTTTCTTCTGCTTCGTCTTCCGTTCCACCAAATCACCATTACATTGAGGACACAATGCTCCCGTCTTATTCATAAATGAGCGGCGATAGCGGCACTCAGGGAATCCAGAACAGGAGATAAAACGGCCAAAGCGACCGGTGCGAATAACAAGGTTCCGTCCGCATTCAGGACATAACTCATCCATCTCCTCAACCGGCTTCTGCACGCGGTTCATCTCGGCTTCAGCTTTTTCCATGCTCACCTTGAAATCGCCATAGAAGCCATGCAGGAAGTCTGTCCACAGGAGACGTCCCTCTTCGACTTCATCCAGTTTGCGTTCCATATCTGCTGTGAAGCCGGTATCCACAATATCTGGAAAATGTTTGTTCATCACTTCATTGACCGTCTCGCCCAGCCAGGTGGGCATAAAGCGGCGTTGTTCCTGATCCACATACCCCCTATCCTGGATAGTACTGATGATGGGGACATAGGTACTGGGGCGACCAATGCCTTGCTCTTCCAACTCTTTGATCAAGCTGGCCTCAGTAAAACGCGGCGGTGGCTGCGTGAAGTGCTGTTCGGGTTTCAGACCTTGCAAATCCAGGACTTCCTGGGCCGTCAGTTTTGGTAAAAGTTTCTCATCTTCTTCACGAGGCCAGACAGCGTAAAAACCAGGGAACTTCAGGTTAGAACCAGTAGCGCGAAAGACGTATTGAGCCGCGGCGATATCGACACGCACCGTATCGAACACAGCAGGCGTCATAAAGCTAGCCACGAAACGCCGCCAGATCAGGTTATACAATTTAAATTGATCGGGCGTCAGGTGCGCTTTGACACTTTGAGGCGTCAAGGAGACATCAGTGGGACGAATAGCTTCGTGGGCATCCTGCGTGGTGGCTTTCGCTTTGCCTGTACGCCCCATGCCAACATATGGCTTACCATATTCCTGCTCAATATAGCTCTTGACACGGCCCTGTGCCTCTTCCGAGATACGCGTCGAGTCAGTACGCATGTAGGTAATCAGACCTTGATGGCCGCGCTCACCCAGTTCAATGCCTTCATAGAGTTGCTGGGCGATGCTCATCGTCTTCTTAGGTTTTAAGTAGAGGCGCACAGAGGCATCCTGCTGCAATGTACTCGTCGTATAGGGCAAGTACGGCTGACGGCGCTGCTCTCGCTCTTCCACCTTCAAGACGGTATAGGTGGCACTCTGTAAATCGGCCAGAATGGCATCTGACTCCTCTTTCGAGGTAATTTTAATGCGTCCTTTTTCGGTCTTTGGCAACTTCACACCGTTTACAGCCGCTGCGGAAGCCGCATCCTCGCCATCCGGCGCATTCTCTTCATTATTAAAAACGATAATATCTTTGAGGCGCGTAATCAGGTTAGCTTCAAAGCGTTCTTGCTGCTTTTGCTTGCTAAGGGTTGCGGTAATACTCCAATATTCTTCCGGCACAAAGGCCTTCACTTCGGCCTCGCGATCACATATGAGACGCAGCGCGACCGATTGCACGCGTCCGGCACTGGTTCCAGATTGAATGCGCCGCCAGAGCAATGGGCTAATTTTATAGCCGACAAGTCGGTCCAGCACGCGCCGCGCCTGTTGAGCATTGAAGAGGTCTTCATTGATCTCACGCGGTTTTTTAATGGCATCCTGGACAGCCCTCTTGGTGATCTCGTTAAAAACAGCACGATGAGGGTTCTGCAAGTTCAGCAAGCGTTTCAGAGACCAGGCAATGAATTCACCTTCACGATCAGGGTCAGGGGCCAGGAACACTTCGTCGGCTCGTTTAGAGGCCGCCATTAATTCGTCAATCAGCCTATCTTTTTTCTCAATAATTTCGTATTGTGGCGCAAAATCTTTACGTGTATTGACGCCCAATCCTTTTTTGGGTAAATCCATGATATGCCCCATGGAGGCTCTTACTTCAAAGTCCCGCCCCAAAAATTTTTCAATGGTTTTTGCTTTTGCCGGTGACTCTACTATTACAAGTTTCTTTGCCATTCACTTTTACCTGATCTTCATTTATTCACACTCAACCCAAGAACCCATACAGGAGTATTCTTTCTCACGCATAGAATAGCACACATTGACAAGTGGGTAAGTACTTGCCATATTGCCATACATTCTGTAACGCAAGACTTTGCTAAAAATTCCCTATCAGAGTACCATAGGCTGTCAACAACTTTTTGGCTGTCCTCATCTTGACCTGCTTGCTCTGCCATGCTATGCTGCAAACACTGCATAAGGCGATGGACCTTTCATTAACTTTCACGCAAGTGCTATTTGCCGCGACAGCATCGTTTTATTCGGCATTAAGACTACGTTGGTTTGGAGGAACAGTATGCAAAAAGATAAGTTATCCACTTCGAGAGCAGAGACAGGCGGAGCAGGTTCCCGCTTGAAAAATATGCGTATTGGCAGAGACAAGAAGGATACCAGGCGCAGACCAGACGCTACTCAACGTCCGAACAGGGTGCAGAAGCAACGTTCCGAACCACGCCAGCGCACGTCTCTACAGGCAGGACTGGCTATAGTCAGCGGCAGAGTAGCTGGTGAACTTAGCCGCCGACTCCACCTGGGCGGCGGCACGAGTATCGCGGGCCTCGTTGCCCAGCGTGTCTATCCCAATATTGTCAGTCATCTCGCGAAACAGATAGAGCATGGCAGCATCGTCATCACTGGCACCAATGGCAAAACGACCACCAGTGGTTTTATCGCGGCCATTCTGAGTGACGCGGGTTTGCGAGTCTGGCACAACAGAGAAGGTTCTAACCTCATGGGAGGCATTACCAGTTCACTGGTGAAGCGTGCTCTGCCTAATGGCCATATGAGTCGAGCTGGTCGCGCTATCTCTATTTTAGAAGCTGATGAAGCGGTGGTGCCACAATTAGTGCAGGCTATTCCACCTCGTGTTGTAGTCTTCACTAACCTCTTCCGCGATCAACTTGATCGCTACGGCGAAGTCGATAGCGTTGCGTCACAGTGGCACAAGGCAATCCGTGGACTACCAGGCGATACGATACTTGTGCTCAACGCGGATGACCCTTCCATAGCCTATCTTGGCGCATTCTTCGAGGGGCGCATCCTCTATTTCGGCATTGATGATCCCTCACTCGAAGTATCGACCCAACCAGATGCGGCTGAACGGCACCAAGTAATGGATGCGCGTTCCTGCCCAAAATGCGGTGGGGAGTATATCTACGAACTACACTTTTATAGTCACATGGGACACTATCGCTGCACAAACTGTGACTTCGCACGCCCCCAACCAGATGTGCGAGCAGTCAAAGTAGCATCTGATGATTTTGATCGGCTCCGTGTTCAAATGAGCACGTCCATCGCAACGGCACATACAGCCGATGCTCCGCAACAAGAGATTATCATACCATTACCGGGACTTTATAACGTCTACAACGCCCTGGCCGCGGCAACCGTGGCTCAGGCACTACAAATCGGCTGGGGACCCATAGTGACCGGCATCGAACAATTCAAGCCTATTTTTGGACGAGGTGAACGTATACAAGTTGAGGGACGCACGTTGCGTTTGCTGTTGGCGAAAAATCCCACCGGCTTTAACGAGGTACTACGCACACTCTTTAGCGAAGGTACCCGACGGCATGTCTTATTCGTCTTAAATGATAACATCGCGGATGGCCGCGATATTTCCTGGATCTGGGATGTTGATTTTGAACGAGCGGCACAGCAGACCGCTACACTGGTGGCAGCAGGCGGCCGCGCTCTTGATCTGGCGGTACGCTTGAAGTACGCGGGTATAAACCAGGATGAAATGTCTGTTGTCATGCCAGCACCGCTGCGTGCAGCTAAACGCGAGGCATTGGGGCGTAACCGTAATCAACGGACAACAAAGAATAGGTATAGTAAGCATAGTGGCACTGAGGCTCTCGAGCAAGCACCGGTTAAGGACGTACCGCGCCGCTATGGGATAGCCGAGGCACTGGACGTAGCTATTGGCCTGACGCCTGTTGGTGAAACTTTGTTCGTTGTCCCTACGTATACAGGCTTGTTAGAAATACACCATGAGCTAGAACAGCGTGGCCTGACGCCTCACTATTGGGAGGAATAAAACAATTGGAAGAAACAAGCACTCCACGCCCAACGCTAACACTTGGACATTTATACCCCGATCAACTGAATCTATATGGAGACCGTGGCAATATCGTGGTACTGCGCGAACGCTGTCGGCGGCGCGGCATTGACCTCCGTGTCGTGGGCCTGGGTATCGGCGATGCCCTGGCACCGGATGAATACGATATGCTCTTTATCGGCGGTGGCCAGGACAAAGAACAGGCTCCCGTCGCGCAAGATTTATTTGATGTCAAAGGTATCGGCCTCTGGGCTGCCATTGAAGATGATATGCCCGTATTGGCCGTCTGCGGGGGTTATCAGTTGCTGGCGCACTACTATCGACCGGCGGTCGGGCCTGATATGCGCGGTTTAGGCGTCTTTGACGCGTGGACTATCCACAAAGGTACTCGCGTGCCACGCTGCATTGGCAATGTGGCTATCACCTGGCAAGGGCAAACGCTGGTTGGTTTCGAGAATCACGGTGGCCGCACGTACCTGGGTACCGCGCAGCCACTGGGCAAAGTGCTCAAAGGCAATGGCAACAACGCGGAAGACGCGACAGAGGGTGCGATCTACCGCAACGCCTTTGGCACCTACTTGCATGGTTCGCTCCTACCCAAAAACCCACATTTTGCCGACTTTTTGATTGGTTTAGCCTTGCAACGCACGTATGGGAACAAGCACTGGCTCGAATTGGGTTCTAGTGAGAAAGAGGAATCGTCAAACCAAGGAACACCGTCCGAGGAAACCGAGGCAGAAGCCGATCCGCTGGCAATGTTAACTCCTCTTGATGATACATTGGAATGGGAGGCACACGCCTCTTTGTTGGAACGTATAGGATTACATAACGCGGCGGTAGCCGCCTTACAGACACATAGCGTCTAGCAGGTACGTAGACGTTTGCACAAGAGGTAATAAAACATGAGTTCTGACAGATCACTGGCTCGCTGTTCTTTTTGCGGTCGTCGCCCCCCAGAGGTCAGTCGTATGGTCGCAGGCCCAGGCGCGGCCTACATTTGTGATGATTGTTTACGGCTGTGTGGTGAAATACTACAAGATAGCACACCCTTCTCGACGAAAGCTCTGGAGCTAGCGTCTCGTCCACCTGTGGTTATCGCCGCTCCACAAGAATTCGCACAAGGTGACGCGGCCACAGCCGAACCCACTTTGCCACAGCGCACCATTACTGTGGAGCTAGAGCAAAAACAAAACGGTATGGTGTTAATGCTCCATCAGTTGCTCATTTACACAAACCATTTCGAAATCCAGTATCTGTGGATCCGGCCTCCCTTAACTACTGGCTTCGCCTTTGTGCCACGGATCATTTTCTTTGTCAAAGATAACACGGGAGCACAATGGATGGGGGATCGCGGTGGCATGCTGCTGGCGCGACCGGAACTGGCCAGCGACCCTAACCGTGCCGTCTACCAGGGCAGCGCACGCTTCCGGCCTCTACCATCACCCGAAGCGCATACACTGATTGTTCGTGCCGCTGACCCACTCAGCCAGTTTGAAGTTCCCGCGCCCAGTCCCTGGCAATTCGAAATTACCATGTAACACACAACAAAACCATCACACCGCGCATGTTGACCATGTACGGTGTGATGGTTTTGTTACCCGAATCCGCTAATCTAATTCTGGGACAAGCAGTCCATAGCCGCCCTTACCCAGACGATACATCACATTGACCTTATCCGTAGCCTCGTTAAAGAAGGGCAAAAAGGTGAGACCCAGCGTTTCCATCTGAGCAATAACCTCTTGATCGCCCATGGGCTTCGTGGGAACACGGCGAATTTCAACCACCCTTGACCATATCTCCTCGTTATGTACACCCGCAATGGCAGAGGTGGATTGGTCATCTACCTCATCCGCTTGAAACTCATCTTCTTCTGTCTCATCCTCTAGCTGGGAAAGAGCACCATTGCGCGACAGCGAAAGAATCTTTATTGGTGGCGTATGTTTCCGTAGGGTAGAGGTTTGACGGTCTTTCTGCCGTCCAAGCTGAGCAACAATTTTATCCAGCACGAGGTCCAGAGCCTTGTTTGCATTAACCGCACAGACCTCACTACGCACAGGGCGGGCGGCACTGGCAAGCGCGAGCTGCACGGTATAGCGATCGCGTGCGCTGCGTGTTTGCTCCTCCGCAACCGTCACTTCGACACGCGCCTCCGCATCGACAAGACGGGCCAGACGCTGAACTTTCCGTTCGATATACTGGCGTAACCGGGGAGTGACTTCCATCTGCTTCCCTTTGATAATGATTTGCATAGTTCGACTCCTCATTTACCGATCCAACAACACACAAAACATATACAACAGATGCATCCTTAGCGGGCAGATTGGGTAGTACACAGGGTACATTTTCATTATACCACTTCGTCCAGTGCCAGGTGCTCTCACTTGCATCACAATCCTTTGTGGCTAGCTAAGCCTCTTCTGCATTGAAACACGTTGACACATGAATATGAGACCATGAACAAGATGTTATACAAAAATGAACTTTTCTATGGTATACTTACTGCAAAGATGAACATTACGTCATCTTTGCATGGCACAAATTCAGGAAATGTTCATACAATGATGATATGATGATTGTAGTATTGACATGAACAATTATAGTTTCCATTGTTTCGTGGAAGGGTAAACGGTTTTATGCTACAGCTACCAAACGATCAACATATCACCTATCAATTTCAGTATCGTAAATGCGGCAAAACATCATGCAGCACTTGTCGCGATGGTCAAGGGCATGGGCCGTACTGGTACGCCTATTGGCGTGAAGGTTCGCGTTTACGCTCAGGGTATATTGGAAAAGTTCCCCCATCTACAGTAACGCCCGCTACAATCCATGCAACCATAGGTGCCAACATCATCAGGGCCGTGGAAGAACCAACACCTGTAATGGTCTAATGTCTAATAGGTTTGCAGGTATCCCTGACATGTCTTCTGTGATAGAATACGTTCTATGACACTATTGCAACGGGGTTTACCAGCATGAAATGCCCATTATGTGGCGGAACTGAATCACGGGTCAAAGATTCGCGTGATATTGGCGATGCTATTCATCGCCGACGTGAATGTGAGCATTGTAAAGGACGATTCAGCACCTACGAACGAGTCGAAAAATTTCACTTGATGGTGATTAAACGTGACCAGCGACGAGAAGAATTTGATCGGCAAAAACTCTTCGTTGGTATCCGTAAGGCCTGTGAGAAACGTCCTTTGCCGTTTGGCGAGATCGAAAGTGCCGTCGAAGAGATTGAGCAAGAACTCTATCGCTTAGGTCGGCAGGAAGTGGCAAGCAATGTGATTGGTGAAAAGGTGATGGAGCATCTGCAAGGCATGGATAAGATAGCCTATATCCGTTTTGCCAGCGTCTACCGTTCCTTCGGTGATGTCGAAACCATGTTTGAAGAAATCCAAAACCTGCTCAATCGCGCTAAACCTGCGGGAGAGCAATAAGCCACACCCCACTCTGCCGCAGGGTACCCGCGAGGGGTACCCCTACTATGGACGAACGCGCTACCGAAGCCGCTTCATGGTCCATGGTAGGGGTACCCTTTACCTTTCACTGGGAGGTTTTTTGGGGAAAGGCATCGGCGAGGGGGAATGTCATGCTGAGCACCGCGCAGAATCTCTCGTCGGGCCGCACGAAGATTCTGCGCGGCGCTCAGCATGACAGGCGAAACCGGCGCGCTTCAAAAAACCTCCCAGTGAAAGGTACCCTTTACGGGTACCCTGCGGCAGAGTGAGGGCTTGTCTTTTAATGATCGTGGCTGCGATTTTCAGCTTTGCGTAGGCGACGGCTCAGCACTCCCAGTAGTTTAACAGCGATGTCCGGTTGGCTGTGTAAGGTCGTGCGGAAATCCCATATTGGCAATAATAGGGCGGTTACATCATCAATGGCGGTGACGGTAGCAGAGCGGGGTAAGTCATCAAGCAGTGCCATTTCGCCCAGTACACTGCCCTTGCCGGCGGTTCCCAACTCTACCTCTGCTCTATCGGGGTTGGTTGCCTGCGTAATCCGTACCGTCCCACTGATTATCACATAGAGTCCTACCCCTGTATCACCCTGTGACATCAAGGTTGAACCTGCACTATACTTCCGTTCCTGGCAGCTTTTTGCGAGCATCTGTAAGTCCTTTTTGTCCAGGCCAATAAAAAGGTCTACACGCGCTAGGGTATCTTCGTGCATACTAAAAACTCCTTTTATACCTTTTTTTGCTAAGGGTCGCCACGTCTCCGTACTATTCCATGTATACGCCGTATTCTACCACAATGGCATGGACAATCCTAGCAGTCTTTCAGACATTTGGAGAGAAGACTGTCCGTGAGCGCACTGGAGAGGGATTCGGCCTGTCATGGAGAGGGATTCGGCCTGTCATTCTGAGCGCAGCGAAGAATCTGCACCTGGGCGAGCGAGAGATGCTTCGCTGCGCTCAGAATGACAGCCTTCTCTCCAAACGTCTGGCAGTCTTTTTGGCTTTTTGACATTCTTTTGAGCAAACATTACAATGAGATACAGAATAGAATATAACGCACGTACTACTCAACATAATAAGAGATTGAGGACATAGATTTTCATGGCAACACAGGATAAAACCACGGCGGAGATTCGTTTACAAAGCGGCATTGATGCCTATAGTCAGGGCAAGACGGAAATTGCCGCCGAGGCCTTTATCGACGCCGAAAAACAATTCCGCCAAAGCGGCGATCTCAAACGGGCCGGTGATTGTCGTTCTCTGCTAGCCGATGTGCAGCGTGAAAGCAATCTGGTCGAGCAAGCCATTACCAACTATCAGAGAGCAATGAAATTGTATCGAGAAGCCAAACGACCTTTAAACGAGGCGCACGCCGCCCTTGCTATCGGACACCTGGAACGACAACAAACACATCTGCAACAAGCGCAAGAGGCGTATCATACAGCTCAGCATCTCTATGTCGCCGAGGGCAATGCACAAGGTCAGGGGAACGTGGCCCTGGCACTGGGACATATCGCTTTGCAACACGGTAACACCACGCACGCCGCCGAGTTCTATCAGCACGCAATCACCTACTTTGCCACAGCCAACGATGCGATTAACGAAGCCGATGCCCTCCGCAGCCTCGGCGATATTCAACGCCTGGCACGACACTATAGCGAGGCCAACATGAATTATCAACGTGCCTTAGAGGCTTATCAGGCACTGCGTGATAGCTATGGCGTCGTGGATACACTTTTAGGACTAGGGCGTATCTATCTGGATCAGCGGCAACTCGATGAAACCGCAGATACATTCGCGAATGCGCTCAATAAGGCGCGTGGCTTGGAGTATGAACTGGGCGAGGCAGATGCCAATCTCGGTCTGGCAGAAGTTGCCTTGCTGCGCGATCAGGTTGAGCAAGCCCTGGCGAGTACGCAACTGGCCTTACAGGTGTACTCTAATCAACATAACGCTCTCGGCACTGCCAATGCTAACCGCCTGCTAGGGGAGATAAACACACGTCGTGGACAGCTTTCCTATGCCAGTGCGACCATGGAGCGGGCTTTACGGACCTACAAGGCTATCTCGTACCGCCTGGGGCAAGCGGAGACAACACTGGGGCTGGGCGACATTCAGCGGCTGCGCGGCTTCCTTTCCACGGCGGTGCAATCCTACGAAGACGCACGAAAACTGGCGAGCAAGACACAGAACGATCTCGTTGAGGGTCGCTCTTTGCTGGGCATTGGCGAGGTCTATCGTCAACAAGGGCGTACAGCTCTGGCAGGTGTCTGCTATCGAGATGCACAGACCTTTATGGAGCAGGTAGGCGAGGGCAATGGTGTCGCGCAAGCCCAAATACACCTGGCGCGTTTAACCGTTTTCGCGGGTAAACTGGACGAGGCCAATACCTATCTCAAACAGGCCGCGACAACTATTATCGGCAACTCGATTGCTTCAGATGTAAACCCCTTGCTACTCATCGTCCAGGGGCAGTTGCTCTTAACCCAGGGTGATTTCGTGCAAGCGGAAGCTCGCTTCAGGGCTGCCCATGAGCAGGCTGATGGGAAACAGGAGCCATTACTGGCTGCCGAGGCTTTATTAGGAGTCGCACGCACGCGCCTGTCGCAAGGCGACCGGGATGGAGCTTCGACCACCTTTATGGAAGCGGGCCAACAATTCCTCTTGCTGGAGAGTACCGATGGCGATGGTGCCGCTACCCTTGGCCTCGCCCAAACGTTGATTGTGCGAGAGCGTTGGGAAGAAGCCATCCAACGCTGCGAAGAGGCATTGACGCGCTTCAACCAGAGCGATGATTTGATCGGACAGGCCGATACCATGCTCGCGCTCGGATTAGCGCAGCGCGAAAATGGCACGCTGGAAGAGGCTACGCTCGCCCTCATCCAGGCATTGCAACTCTATCAGCAGCAGCAACAACCGCTTGGG
Source organism: Ktedonobacteraceae bacterium (assembly GCA_051004815.1). Taxonomy (GTDB): domain Bacteria; phylum Chloroflexota; class Ktedonobacteria; order Ktedonobacterales; family Ktedonobacteraceae; genus JBBQXY01. The sequence continues at coordinate 5,019 of JBPCJY010000224.1, read as the reverse complement.
GAAGCCGATACACACTTTGAACTGGGCGGTCTCTCCCTTGTACAGGGCAATTTGGTAGAGGCGAACAGCGCATTTTTGAAAGCGATTGCACTGGTCGAGCAGGTCATGAAAACACTGAGCAAGCCAGAGCAATGGAGCATGTTCTTACAGCAATACAGTGACCTGTATACGCAAGCTGCTATCACTCAGGTACGACAACAGCACGACTCTCAGGCAAGTACACTTCTGCAAAGCTTCGTGCGTATCGCGGGGTCGCAGGAGGCAGTGTCTCGCATCAAAGCTTACGAAGAGACCATCCCCACGAGCGGGGAAGAGATGACCGAGGACGAGATACGAACGAACAAAGACCTCCTGAAACGGCTAGGCCAATTGCACAAAGGGCTAAAATAATGAAGCCTGTGAATGATGACCAGGGCGACCGCAAGGGATCGCTCCTACTATACTACGACACCTGCGATGCACGTTCTGCGTGTATAGTAGGGGCGATCCCTTGCGGTCGCCCTGGCACCAAACGTTGCACCATCAGCCATTATTCACAGATCCAGGCTAAAATAATTGGGGTACCTTGCCATGAACGTCTAAACAGCTTATGATACAGAGAAAGTCTTTGGCTATCTTTTTATAGAGCATATACTATCGTTGAGATACCATCATTGAGAGGATTCCTTTAATGGATATGCGCTTCTTACGCGGTGATCCGAATGCACCAAAGGGACATGTCATCTTTATTGCACGCAGCACGAGCAATCCGCGAGTCGTCTTCTGCACATATTGCATCGTGCCACCCACACCATTATCGCTCACAAAGTATCTGCCCTCTTTCTTAGCAGCGCAATTGCCGCCAGAGGAATTACGTGAAGCGGCCAATGTCAATGTGATGCCCATTCCGCCGATGCTAGAAGAGGGTAGCAGTCTGGAACACCTGCAAATGCTGGCGGATCGACGGAGCGATGATCTATGCGATATTGGACCCATCAATCCTAGAGACGAAGCGGCACGGATGCAGTTAGTGGCCGAGGGCTGCCAGGAGTATGGGCAACTCTACCTCAACTATACACAGACGTTTGATAAAATATCCTCCTCTCCACTGCCAGAACTTAACGAAGCAACGCCGCTTGACGACCTGGATCCCATGGACCTGCTGGAGCAGACGATGACCGACCGCGAACGCTTAACAGAACTGGGGAAGTTGGTCGGCATGGCACGCTACTCGTTGGAAGGCCGTGACACGGAATTGTTACAAGACACCAAACGCAAAATGCAACGCATCTCCACGCGTTTACCCGACAAATATCGTGCGAGCGATTTGACCAATGCCGCGCTAGAGCCGGGTGAACGTGGTGCCAAACTCGTACAATTGTATCTTGATCGAGGCTTCAAACTCCTCGACGAAGAATATGCGGACATTCCAAGCATTGAGCGAGCTATTCGCGATTTGCAACCGTAATAACGACTGGCTTTTTATGCCGGTCAGGTAGGGAGTTGATAGATACATGCCAACAATAGGAATGGGTGTCGATATCTCGACGCTTGTTGATGCCACAATTTCTGGTGATAGCGACCAGATTATTGCCGCGGGACGACGCCTTTTACAGCGCGGTGCGCCCGCGGCGGAACTGCTTGGGCGCGTAGGGATGATTGCCGCGCATGGCGATAGCGATGGTCATCCTATCCTTACGTTAAGTGCTGCCGCCGCGTTGAGCCGCTATTTTGTGGCGATTCCACCGTCGCCAGAGCAAGACCCGCAGAGTCATGAACAGGAACTGCCGTTGCTTGTGCAAGCTCTTGTGGCAACCGCTCCGGCTGTGAAGGCGGGTCAGGCTGCTCAAGATAGCTATCCCGCGCCCCGGTTTCCCAGTGAACTGGGAGAAGGACACACCGTGGATGAGGCCTTGCATAAGGCGATCTATGGCAATGACGAAACTGAGACCGAGCGGCTCCTTTTCGGTCTCTATGGTACCGGTGCTGACTATCGCACAATGGAAGTGCGTACATATGATGGCATCTCTACCACGTTTCAGAATGCAGGGCATCCGTTGATGTTCGCGGTGCGCGGTTTCCAATTATTAGACTCCGTTGAATGGGGAGATCGTGCGCCCAATATTTTACACTGGCTGGCACCACACCTACCGCTCCATACCGATGAGCCGGATTGGATCAACGCAGTACGCACCTTTAACGACGATCCTGCCCATAGCCTGGCAAGCTTACGTACCCGTCTGGCTTTCTCACAGGAGGAGAATGCCTTAGCACTGCGCGGCCTCATCTTGGGCGACGCTGATACGACACAGGTCTGTCAAGGCGTCTATGATGCGTTGATGCGCGGAGGAGCATCATCACACGGCGTTGGCTCAGTAATCGCGCTTGCCGCCGCGGAGGTGATGCAGAAAGTTGGCGATGAGAATCGCGATGCTTTTGTCCAGGCCAGCCACGGATTGCTCTTTGCTGCCGCAACACGGCTCGTGTACTCCCATGTGCAAGATATCGCCGCCTTGCCATTGCTCTTTACTGCTGCTAGCTACATCAATGCCTTACAAAAGGCTCTGGTACAACCATCCAGTACGCCGACCATGCCCACTAATCCCGCTACCCCTCTGGGTGGTGGCTTAATTGCCCCCGCGCTATTGGAAACGCTCAATGAGCAGTTACATGCGCAAGACCTGAAAGGCGCATTGTCTACCGCTCGCCGCTATCTACGAATGGACAATGATACACGCGCCCTGTTCGCCATCATTGGTCGCAATGCCGCCCAAGCCGACGCGGCAGCGGACCAGGGACACACCCTGCAAATCGTACAGGCGGCTGCCGAAGAGTATAGTGCGTGGCCCACGGCTCTCAGTAGTACAAATGTCGATGCCTTCTTAAGTGTCGCGCTGCGTGCTGCCGCCTATGCCCCACGCAACACGCTTGTTCGCGCTATGTAACCATCTGGAAAGGCGCAATGCATGGTATTCACCTCATTGCGCCCTTCTCTTTTTTGGTAGGATGCAAGCGCGACAAATAGCAGCCTTGAATCATTATCTACATCATGCTTCTTAATCTTGCCTATACTGCTATTATTATGATGAATATGTGAGGAGAATGTATACATGTCCATTGGCAAAATATTCCGGGCCAGAGTGTTACCTGTTTTGCTCTGCTTCCTGGCTCTGCTCCTTGTCTCTTGCGACACTGGAGGAGGAGTGACACAGATCAAGAAGTTGGTAAAAGCTCCCGCCAGCAAACAAGTCTATACCGTTCCCCAGGTGGGTATTACCGATATCGCCACGCTTGATCCAGCACTGGTGCTGGCGGCAGACCAACCCTCGATGAGTGCTATTCAGATGATCTATACCGGCCTGGTGCAGCTTGATGACAAGCTACAGATACAGCCACAACTGGCGGCCTCGTGGGATGTCTCCTCTGATGGCTTAAGTTGGACATTCCATTTGCGCCACAATCTGAAATTCAGTGATGGCACACCCCTGACATCAGCAGATGTGGCCTACAGCATCGATCGTGCTCTGCAACCCAGTACGAAATCTCCTGTTGCCCCCATCTACCTATCACTCATTCGAGACTCTGACAAGTTGTTGGGTGGCTTTACGCCCACGCTTATCAACGATAGCTTGTTGACGCCCGACGCAAATACACTCATCATTAGCTTAAAAAGGAAAGCTCCCTATTTCCTTGCTATGCTGACGTATCCCTGTTCTTTCGTCGTCGAGAAACATCTGATCGATACGTACAAAACTGCCTTCACCAATCATCTGACCGAGGGCGGCTCTACCGGCCCTTTTAAGGTCTCACTGTATACGCACGGTAAAGAGATCGAATTTGTACCCAACACCAACTACTACGGATCACCGCCGCAGCTGCATAAAGTTATCTTTTCTTTCTATCAGCAAGCCGATTATGCCTACCATGATTACCTGGTTGGGCAGGTGGATACGACGGGCGTCCCGATTTCTACGTTTGCTGCCGATAAGAAACGCGCAGACTTTTACCAGATACCTCAGCTTTGGGTGAACTACTACACGATGAATTACCTGGCGAAGCCGTTCGATAACATCCATATTCGGCAAGCCTTCGCCCTGGCTATCGACAAGACGGCCATTGCGCAAAGTGCCTGGAATGGCACAGTTCTGCCCACAAACCATATTGTGCCGCAGGGAATGCCTGGCTACAATGCCAATCTCACCGGACCCGATGGCACGCAAAGCCTCAAGGGCAATGCGACGAAAGCCAAAGCCTTGCTCCAACAGGGCATAAAAGAAGAGGGCATCACCAGCCTCTCACAGGTACCAGCCATCAAGTTAAGCTATGTTATGGGTGCAGCCAATTTTGACAAGGAAGTCACCGCCATGATCCAGATGTGGCAAAAGGTGCTTGGTGTCACCGTCACCCCTGACCCGCTTGATTACAATACCCTGCTGACGCAGGTGACGCTTGCGACCGGCAACGCCAATGGTTTGCAGATGTGGGGGCTGGCCTGGGTCGCGGAATATCCCGACCCGCAAGACTGGTTGACGCGCCAATTTGACCGCGGTGTACCCAATAACAACGCGAACTACGGGCAAAATACCAGCAGTGACGTGGCGCAACAGCAGGCTCTCCAGCAGCAGTTGGAGAATGCTGATGCCAATAGCAATCAAGGCGCACGATTCAAAGCATATCAACAAGCGGAACAACAGTTGGTCAACGATGTTGCCTGGCTACCGATGGAACAAGTTACCACGACCTTCCTGCGCAAACCAACGGTTGTTGGCATCGTAGATAATGCACTTACTATCGTTCCCCCCAACGATGGTGCGAATGTTTACATCGGGCAATATCAGCAGGGGGGAGGCACAGGTGGCTCACGGGGCGCCCGCGGGGTTCCCCCCTACTATACGACGGTGCCCGTTGTGTTCGTTCAGCGTCTATAGTAGGGGCGACCCCTACGGTCGCCCTGGCCATAATTCACAAACACAAATCCGCAAGGAACTCCTGTGTGTGAGATTCCGCATTTGCCCGAAGGAGTAAATATATGCCACCAGT
>JBPCJY010000223.1:0-6290 GCA_051004815.1 Ktedonobacteraceae bacterium | reverse complement strand
CCCTACACCCTACCAATTGGGTCTTTCACTGGGAGGTTTTTTGGGGAAAGGCATCGGCGAGGGGAAATGTCATGCTGAGCGCAGCGCAGAATCTCTCGTCGGGCCGCACGGAGATTCTGCGCTGGGTTCAGCATGACAGGCGAAACCGGCGCGTTTCAAAAAACCTCCCAGTGAAAGACCCAATTGGGTACCCTGGATGTATCTCTGGCACGACCTACAAACCCAAAAAAAACGAGGAAATGCATATGCACCCACACCCCCACGAAGAACAACCATTAATAACGCGTGGTAGGCCACTCGCGGAAAGCCACGCCGTCGCCATCATGATGCACGGCAGAGGACGCACCACCGACGATATCCTTGAGCTGGCCGCATGAATCGGGAACAATGCATTTACCTACCTGGCTCCTACGGCAAAGGACAATACCTGGTATCCATTTGGCTTCATGGAACGTATAGAAAGCAATGAACCATTCCTGTCATCCGCGCTTGCCATCTATGACGCCCTCATCCAAGAATTGCTGGGCAAAGGCTTCAGCAAACAGCAGCTTGTCTTGCTGGGCTTCTCGCAAGGGGCATGCTTGACGGCTGAGTACGCGGTTCGCCATGCTGATCGCTACGGCGGGATTGTGCTCTTTACGGGAGGGCTTATAGGGCCAAAGGGAACGCAGTGGTCCCATTCGGGCTTATTCCTGGAAACGCCCATCTTTCTCGGCACAAGTGACATTGACAGCTTTGTTCCTCTAGAACGCGTGCAGGAAAGCGCGGCAATGTTCAGACAAATGGGGGCGCAAGTCATCGAGCGTGTCTATCCAGGTATGGACCATATTGTTAATGATGATGAAATCGCCGTCGCACGAGCCATACTGCAAAAGGTCTCGGCATAGCGGCGCACACATCATCTTGGAGGATTATACATGGCTGATAAACGTCTCTCGCTGCGCGAGGCCATTGCCGAGTATGTACATGATGGTATGTCGGTAGCAATTGAGGGCTTCACGGCTTTTATCTGCTTCGCCGCCGGACACGAGATTATCCGCCAGCGGCGTCGCGACTTAACCTTGATTCGCATGACGCCCGACCTGATCTACGATCAGATGGTTGCGGCAGGGACAGCACGTAAGTTAGTATTCAGCTACCTGGGCAATCCTGGCGTTGGCCCCTTGCATTGTCTGCGCCGTGCTATCGAGAACGGCATTCCTGTCCCCCTTGAGCTAGAAGAATACTCGCACTATGGCATGGTGGGACGCTACATTGCCGGAGCGACGCACCTCCCTTTCTTCCCGTTACAAAGCTATCTCGGCTCCGACATGCCCGCTGTGAATGAGCACATTAAATTTGTCGAAAGCCCCTACGGGAATGGCAAGGTGGCCGTGGTACCTCCGCTCACTCCCGATGTAGCCATCCTCCATGCACAACGGGCCGACCAACATGGCAATACCCACCTGTGGGGCTTATTAGGAGTACAGAAGGAGGTTGCCTTCGCCGCCAAAAAGGTCATCATCGTCGCTGAGGAGCTGGTGGAAGAAGCGGTGATTCGCTCCGATCCCAATCGGACACTCATCCCTGGTTTGATCGTGGACGCGGTCGTCCATCTCCCATACGGAGCGCACCCATCCTATGTCCAGGGCTACTACGACCGCGATAATGCATTCTATCTGGAGTGGGATGTCATCTCACGCGATCAGCAACGCACACAGGATTGGCTCAACGAGTGGGTCTACAATGTTGCGGATCATGCTGAATACATGCGCAAACTTGGTAGGGGGACTATGGAACGCATTCGGCCCGGCACTGCCCTTGCCTCTCCCGTCGATTATGGAGTATATCAATGACAGTTGAACATACACCTCACGGCAGCGACTATACACCGGCTGAGTTGATGATCGTCTCAGCGGCACGGGCATTGGGCGGCGTACGCATCGTCTTTGTCGGTGTAGGTCTGCCAAATATCGCGTGCAACCTGGCCCGCCACACGGTCGCCCCCGATCTCGAACTCATCTACGAATCGGGCGTTTATGGCGCACAGCCGCCCCGTCTGCCACTCTCAATCGGCGATCCAACGCTTGTGACCGGGGCAATTTCGGTCGTCTCAATGGCCGATCTGTTTGGCCTGTATCTCCAGGGTGGGCTGGTGGAAGTCGCCCTCGTTGGCGGTGCGCAAATCGATCGTTATGGCAACCTGAACTCAAGCGTGATCGGCAACTACACGCATCCCAAGATTCGCCTACCAGGGAGCGGTGGTGCCTGCGAAATCGCCATCAATGCACAACGTATCTTTATCATCATGCACCTTAAAAAACGGGCCTTTGTCGAGCAACTAGACTTTCTCACCAGCCCTGGTCATATGCATGGCTCCGATGCACGACGCAAGCTAGGCATGCCAGGCGCAGGGCCAGAACTGGTCATTACCGATAAAGCCATCTTCAACTTTGCGAATGAGGAGCATGAAATGCAACTCACGTCACTCTATCCAGGTGTCACCCTGGAGCATGTGTACAGCGAAATGGGCTGGCAGGTGCGCAGAGCGCATACTCTTACTGAGACATCTCCACCAACCAGTAATGAGTTACAGCTCATTCGTTCCGGGCTTAGTGCCGCGGAAGCATAACGAGAAAAGAGGAGAGATGATTATGTATTCGCCATCTCCAATCTCAGATGGCTGGGGGCCTGACCGTTGTGCTGCCGCCGTAAGTATCACCTTTGATAACCTGGGTGAAGCTGCCGATCTGGAACGCGGCCTCTGGCCATCGGACATGCCCCTTGGGCAACACTTCTCAGTCACGCGTGCCCTGCCCGCCATCTTGCGGATGCTTGCCGAGCTAGAGCTTTGCGCCACATTCTTCGTGGAGGGACTCAATGCCGAATTATACCCTCATGCCCTGCAAAACATTGTAGCTACTGGACATGAGGTTGGCTACCACGCCTGGCGTCACGAGGCGTGGCAACACCTCAACCATGCCGAAGAGACGCGGATTCTTGCGCACGGTATCCATGCCATGGGCAAATTAGCGATAAGGCCCTATGGTTTTCGCCCTCCAGGGGGAGAACTGACATCCTCATCGGTCAATCTGCTCAAAACTATGGGCTTTGTCTACTGCTCACCCGCTGGTTCCACCGCCAGCATCACCGATGGCCTGGTCATGTTACCTTTTGCATGGCCCTGTGTCGATGCCTACGCCTATCTTCCTCACTTTAGTAGCCATCGTGAGCAGTTTGGTGATACACACGATGTTCTTTCCCCCACACATTTCCGCGCAACACTGCACACCGCCTTGCAAAAGTCCGTACAAAATCGCGCCTACCTTTCCCTGCTATTTCATCCCTTCCTGGAAGACCAGCCAGAACACTTCGAGGTAATGTACGAAACCCTGAAAGAACTGCGCTCCCTCATACACGCAGGACACGTCTGGTGTCAGCCATGCCATAGTATTGCGCAGTGGATACTAGAGCGCGAATCCATACCCCACGGCTTGACAATCTCACCCCCGAATGATAGGCTTGCAGCGCGATAGACCCTACCATAACTGTAGATTACAATCGTGTATGTATGCTAGAAATCGTGAGGTTGTCTCCCTTATGCTCCAGACCCGACATGACTACGAACTTTTACGCGACGATGTTCAACTTCTCTCCAGTCGCGATGCGATTACGGCTTTTTTCGCGAAGCTGGGCTACGATACCAACCAGCGACTGCTACAGAACGTCTCCGCCATGGGCATAGGCAATGACACCCTCAAGACCAATATACGCCGTATCGAACGTATCGCCAGCCAGGATGGGGGATTTTTTGAGGTCTATCTCTTTGAACTGCGCTCAGTCACCGTTGCGAATACGCAGGGCATTGTACGAGCGTTGCGGGACCGTCCTGGCGACTATTTACTGGTACTGACCGAAGATTACGAGCGTTTGGACTTTGTGCTGATCGAGCGTTTTAACGCGGACGCGCTGAAGGTTCAGGAAGCTACACTACAGATGCCCGTGGGATCGAAGCAGGTCAGCGTGCGACCACGCGTCCTGACTGTCCAACGCCGTAACCCTAACGAGGTTGCGCTGCGCGTCTTGCGCCGTTTCAGTTATACCGAGAGCGATACCTTTGCCCAATACGACAAGCTAGTCAGCGCGTATGACGTCGCCGATTGGAGTGAACCCTTCTTCAATAACCGCGCCCTCTTCTCCGATTATTATCTCAAGGAACGCCTGCCACACGACGCCATCTGGGACAACGCCAGCAATGCTGCCGCCATGACCCGTGCCTTCAATACGTTACGCGTACAGTATGATGATGTGCGCGAAACCTATAACAATCAACCGTTAAAAGTTGTGCATACACAACTCATCGAACCAGTGTTGACCGCGCTCGGTTTTGTCGCCCAACTTGCTAAACCCGCCGCACATGAGAACGAGATTGAGCCACATTATAGGTTATATGCTGCCACTTCCAGCCCCAACCAATCCCCGGCAACCAGCAAGCCCATCGCGTTATGTTTGGCATATACGTGGGGGCGCAATTTGGATGGGAAGGACGATCAGCGCGACAACGAGACGTCGGATGAGAATCCGGGGGCGTCGGTGGTGACTCTGTTGGATCGGGGTGAGGCGGATTGGGCCATTGTGACCAATGGCAAGATATGGCGGTTGTATTCGGCCAAGGCACATAGTCGCGCCACCAATTATTATGAGATTGACGTGGAGGAGACGCTGGCCTTGCCCGCCGCCAATGTCCAGGTGGCCTTCCGCTATTTCTGGCTACTCTTCCGTGCCAACGCTTTCATAGCAGAAACGCAGGTGAGCGCGGGTGAGCAGCGGGAGATGTGTTTTCTCGATAGCCTGTTGAGCGAGAGCGAACGCTATGCTCGTATTCTGGGAGAACGGCTCAAAAATCGCGTCTTTGATGAGATTTTCCCCCATTTCGCGCGTGGCTTTATCAAACATGCGCGGCAAACGGGGCAGATAGCTGCCAACCTGGAAAGTATGGGCGACGAAGAGCGCAACCGTGTGCTGGAACCCTATTTCAGCGGCACCCTCACCTTCCTCTATCGCATGCTCTTCCTGCTCTACGCCGAGAGTCGCGACCTGCTGCCGGTACGCGAAGTGCGCGGGTACTCTATGAAAAGTCTGGAACGAGTCAAGCAGCAGATTGCCGAGCAAGCGGGGAGGATTGAGGATCAGGCACCGAAGAAGATTCGCGGTGCCTATCATGATCTCAGCACGCGCTTCTATGATGAGCTACAAGAGCTATTCCAGGCGGTAGACAAGGGCGATGCCAGCCTGAACGTGCCGATCTATAACGGTGGCCTCTTTGTGACAGAGCCAGACCCCAACGATCCTTCACCCGAAGCGGCGGTGGCGCGTTTCCTCTCCACGCACAAAATACCCGACCGCGAACTAGCCTTGGGTCTGGACCGCATGGCGCGTGACGTGGACGAGAAACGGCAAGACCTGGCCTTCATCGACTACAAGAGCCTGGGCGTGCGCCAGCTTGGCAGTATCTATGAAGGGCTACTGGAATTTAAACTGCGCGTTGCGCCGGAGGAGATGGCCGTCGTTAAGGGCAAGAAGACGGAAGAGATCGTGCCTTACGCGGAAGCTGTGCAGAAAAAACTTCCCATTGTGAAAGATGGGCGCGGCCAGTATGCCACCGATAGGACGTACCCCAAAAGCACGGTCTACCTGGAAAACGACCGTCGCGAACGCAAGGCCACGGGCAGCTACTACACCCCTGACTATATCGTCAAATACATTGTCGAACACACTGTTGGCCCTGTCCTCACAGAAAAGTTGGAGGCTCTGCGCCCACAGTTCCGTGCGGCAGAGCAGTTACTCAGAAGCAAGAAGGACAGGGAAAAGGCTCTACAAAAGCAGCACCTACTCACTAAAGGCGATACGCCAGAGAACGAGACCTACAAACACTTTCGCGAGACGCTCAATGTGGCCTTTTTTGATCTGAAAGTGCTTGACCCCGCCATGGGCAGCGGCCACTTCCTGGTCGAGGCGGTGGACTATATCACCGACCAGTTGGCGAAATTCCTGACGGCCTTCAAATGGAATCCCATCGTCCACGAACTGGCCGAGACGCGCCGCGAAATCCAGCAAGAGATGGAGAAGCAGGAGGTGACGGTAGACATCAACAAGCTGACGGATATCAACCTGCTCAAGAGGCAGGTCTTGAAACGCTGCATCTACGGCGTAGACCTCAACCCCATGGCCGTTGAACTGGCCAAGGTCAGCCTCTGGCTGGACTGCTTCACGCTCGGTGCGCCGCTCTCCTTCCTCGACCACCACATGAA
>JBPCJY010000222.1:0-14056 GCA_051004815.1 Ktedonobacteraceae bacterium | reverse complement strand
CCCCTACTATATCCGCCTGGCCCTTCCCTACGGGAAGCGGCTCGCAGAGCCACCTCGTGTATAGTAGGGGCGACCCTGGCGGTCGCCCTGGGACCATGCGGTCGCCCTGGTAGGGAACAGGTAAAACCCTTACGCCCCCGGCTTTCCACGCCGATTCATGACCTATTGGCAACCTTCCTGGTGTGGATATGCCAGGCCATACAATAAAATTTGCACGAGCATATGCGCCAGTTCTGCATCGCTAGCACTATATGGTGTTTGCGCACTGTCAGGTGCTGCTGGTCTCCGCGTATAGCGCGAGATCATATTCAAGAGCAAAAAGGTCGCCGTTTGTGGGGCAGCTCCACCATGCTGGGCATCCCGCAGCAATCCTTGCTGCAAGCCGTCGGCAAAGATCGTGGCTATAGGGCGAATCACGCCTGTTTGAAAGGCCTCATCCAGCACAGCCTGTCGTTCAACCGTCAATTCATGGCGAATATCGTGCAGCATGAGGGCAAGATCATGTTGCGTAGTGCTCAGCAGGTAGAGCACTACGCGTTTGAGTCGCTCTTCCACGCTATCATGCCGTACGGCAATGCGCTCTAACGCCGCCTGCAATTTGGCGACCTCTTCATGCACCATCGCGACGTAGAGGTCCTGTTTATCAGCAAAATAGTGATAGAGTGCCGGTTGCGTCAACCCACAGGCATCCGCCAATTGGCGCGTCGAGACAGCGCGATAGCCATATTCCATGAAGAGCTCTTGGGCGGTACGCAAAATAGTGCGTTTCGTCTCCTCAGCCTCCTCATGCGTGGCATGCGGCTTGCGCCGTCCCCGAACCATATTGTTCTCCTCTATTTTGTTTATCAACTGATAAGTAGATCATAGAATATGAGGAGGGAAGATGTCAAGGCTTTAGAATATAAGGCAGACATTTGGAGATAAGGCTGTCATTCTGAGCGCAGCGAAGCATCTCTCGCTCGCCCAGGTGCAGATTCTTCGCTGCGCTCAGAATGACAGGCCGAATCCCTCTCCAGTCCGCTCACAGACAGTCTTATCTCCAAATGTCTGAATATAAGGCGTGGCAGTAACGGAAATCGCTGCTGTGTGGTAAGCTAGAGGATATCGTCGGAGATGCTGAGAAAGTTTAAGGAACTAGCGATGGCACAAGAAGGACAAATCATCTCGTTCACAGTGGGCCAGACACAATTTGGAGCCTATCTGGTACGTCCCGCGGGCGCGGGGCCATTTCCAGGTATCGTCATCATTCACGAGATATTTGGGCTGACCGAGAATATCAAGGATATTGCCCAACGCTTCGCCGATGTCGGCTATGCCGCCCTGGCGGTTGACCTCTTCACGGGCCGCAATCGTACTGTCTGTATGTTTCGTTTCATGGGTCAAATGCTCTTTACTCCGCTCAATAACACCAGTGTTCATGCACTCAAAGAGAGCCTGACATTCCTGGCGCAACAGCCCGGCGTGGACGCGGAAAAACTGGGAGCCATTGGCTTCTGTATGGGTGGCGGCTTCGCCATTGCCTGGGCCAGTACCGACAATCGGCTCAAGGCCATTGCGCCGTACTATGCCTCGAATCCGCGCCCATTAGAGGCTGTCTCCCGCCTCTGCCCCGTCGTTGGCTCCTATCCTGACAAAGATTTTACGACAGCACAGGGGCAGAAGCTTGACGTAGAACTGGATCGCTATAACGTGGCGCACGATATCAAAATCTATCCGGGCGCGAAGCACTCGTTCTTCAACGATAAGGGGCGTAATTACAACGAGGCGGCAGCGAAGGACTCCTGGCAACGAGTCATGGCATTTTTTCAAGAACATATTTAACGAATACAATAACTCAACCAATAACTCTTGACACAACCGCCCTCTTGCTTCTATATTCAATATATGAATACTCACCCATGTAGTGGGTGCGTTTGTATTTGCGTGTAGGAGGTCAAGATGAGGCATCGTTTGCGTCCTATTTTGGCGATTGCCACGTTCTGTATGGTATTGCTCGCGGCATGTGGTGGCACAACAGCCGCTACCACGGCTACCCCAACACCTGCGGCAACGACATTACATATCTTTGCTGCCGCGTCTCTCACCGAGTCGTTCACGGCTATAGCGACAAAATATCATCAGGTTCATCCAGATGTCACCATCAAGTTCAGCTTTGATGGGTCGCAGATACTGGAACAGCAGATTGCCAATGGCGCCCCCTCAGATGTTTTCGCCTCAGCCGACCAGACCAACATGCAGAAGGCCACTACTGCCGGACTGGTCGATAGCGCACAGGTTTTCGCGAAGAACAGGCTGGTCGTCATTGTTCCAACTGGCAATCCTGGCAAGATTACCACGCTGAAAGACCTGGCTCGCAAAGGCGTCAAAATAGTTATCGGTGCTGCCACCGTTCCTGCTGGTAAATATACCCTGCAAGTGCTGGACAACATGGCGAAAGCAACGGATTACGGCCCTGCTTACGAAAGTACTGTCAAAGCCAATTTTGTCTCACTGGAAACCAATGTCAAGTCCGTGGTCGAGAAGGTACAATTGGGTGAGGCCGATGCCGGCTTTGTCTATCGCACCGATGTGACCTCCGCCGTCTCCAGCAAAGTAACGGTGCTAGACATTCCCGACAATTTCAACGTGATCGCGCAATATCCTATCGCCGTCACCAAAAACGCGACTCATGCTGACGCGGCCCAAGCCTTTGTGCAGTATATCCTTTCCTCCGATGGTCAGGCTATCCTGCAACAATACCATTTTCTCCCTACCAGTTCGTAATTGTAATGTAGAGTGATCATATGAAGACAAAACTGTTAACGCGCTATTCTGCCAGGATACTGGTCGGTGTCCTGGCAGGCGGATTTTTTCTCTACCTGGGCATCCCTTTGGCCTCTTTACTGCTGCGTGAGCCGCCCTCATTCCTCTGGACAGCTATGCAGCAGCCAGATGTCTTTCAGGCGTTACAGTTGAGCCTTATCACCACCACGGTCAGTACTATCTTCACTGTCCTGTTCGGTTTGCCGGTGGCCTATGTCCTGGCGCGGCGGCAGTTTCGTGGTCGCGGCGCATTAGAGACATTGGTAACGATGCCCACCGTCCTTCCACCCGTTGTGGCTGGTGTCGCCTTGCTACTGACTTTTGGCCGCTTCGGGCTGATTGGCCGCTATCTCGCTCCCCTTGGTATTACCCTTCCTTTTACAACGTTCGCGGTCATCATGGCGCAAGTCTTTGTCTCAGCCCCTTTCTTTGTCAACAGTGCGAAGGCTGGCCTTGAGCAACTGGACACGCGCTATGAACTGGCGGCCTATACACTGCGAGCCTCCCCATTCTATACCTTTCGCCGCGTCGTGTTGCCGCTCATTCGTCCCGCCCTGCTGGCCGGTATCGGCCTCTCGTGGGCGCGTGCCCTGGGAGAACTGGGAGCCACCATCACCTTTGCCGGCAGCTTCCCCGGTATCACGCAGACCATGCCTATCGCCGTCTATGTCGCCGCCCAAAGCGATCTGGACACCGCTGTTGCCATCTCCGTTGTCTTAATGGCCGTCTCCTTTGGCCTCTTGCTGGCATTGCGCCTGGGCCGTGGGCGCTTGTCCTGGTGAAGATTCCCAGGGCGACCCTCGCGGTCGCCCTGGTAGCCACCTTGCTTCTCTCTCTTGCTTTTGTTACAATGTGCTCATATATATGAGATGGTGGCCTGAGTGCGTGCGATGGGGGGCAGAGGGCAATGAATGTTCTCTGACTGGTTCGGGGATGGCTTCGAATACTTTTCTCCTCTTAGCCCGCGGCTCGATGGTAGCACCATGGTATGAAACGATACGAGAGATAGCGCAACATGCTTACCGGCATGGTTAAAGGAAAGGTACGGGAGCAACCTGTGTCAAAAGTATATGCCATTGCAAATCAGAAGGGCGGCGTAGGCAAGACAACCACTGCCATCAACCTTGCTACCTATCTGGCTGCCGCCGGTCGCAAAGTGTTGCTCGTCGATATGGACCCGCAGGGGAACACTACCAGCGGTATCGGTGCCTCGAAGGAACTCAGGGCGCACACCATCTATGATTTACTGGTGCAGCAAGAAGAAGAAATCACCATTTTTGATGTCATTGTACCAACGCCGCGCCGTGAACTGGTCGTTGCCCCCTGTACCGTAGACCTGGCTGCCGCAGAAATTGAATTGGTGGGAGCGATTGCTCGCGAATATAAACTCAAACAAGCCCTCATGCCCATTCGCGACCGCTGTGACTACGTGCTGATTGACTGCCCACCTTCGCTTGGATTATTGACGATCAATGCCCTGGTGGCGGCTGATGGCGTGCTTATCCCCATCCAATGTGAATATCTGGCCCTGGAAGGGTTAACGCAGTTGAGCGAAACCATTCGTATTGTGAAGAGCAAACTTAATCCTACGCTGTACGTCGCTGGTGCTGTCCTGACCATGTTTGATCCACGTACTCGCCTGGCAGCCGAGATTGTGCGCGAAGTACGCAACTACTTCCCGAAAGAGACCTTCCATACGGTGATTAACCGCAATGTGCGCTTGAGTGAAGCCCCCAGCTTTGGTCAAGCCATCCTGGACTACGATGCTACCTCGCCCGGCGCACTGGCCTACCGCTCATTGGCAGAGGAGGTGATGGCTCGTGGCTAAACAGAAATATGGTCTGGGGCGCGGACTCGACGCGCTGCTATCCGGTGCTTCCGAGGTCAGGTCCGCGCAACAGTCGGCACAACAACCCACGCGCATCGACGAGCATTCCATTTTATTTGCCGCCCTCGATAGCATCATTCCCAATCCGCGCCAACCGCGCCGCATCTTTCGCGAGGACGATCCCAAATTATTGGAGCTAAGTGCCTCCATTAAAGAGCACGGCCTACTGCAACCGATAGTGGTGACACGCCTGGAGGCCGAGGACATAGCGGCGGCTGTTGCGCCCAATACCAATGCCAATGCGAACGAACCGTGGTTTAGTGGCGCACCTGAGACTAATACAACGCAGAGCGTTGCCGAAGATGCCCATGTCGTGCAGTTCCAGATCATTGCTGGCGAGCGGCGCTGGCGAGCTTCACGCCTGGCCGGTCTGACCAAAGTTCCCGTGCTCATCAAAGAAGTTACCCCTTTGCAGATGCTCCAACTGGCCCTGATTGAGAACATCCAGCGTGCCGATCTCAACCCGATTGAAGAGGCCCTGGCTTACCAGTCCTTGATGCAAGAATTTGGCCTCACACAGGAAACGATCGCCAAACAGGTGGGGAAAGACCGCTCCACCATTACTAACGCCATTCGTTTACTGCAATTGTCTCCCAGGGTGCGCGAAGCTTTGATCAACCAGCTTGAAAACTTCAGCGAGGGCCATGCCCGTGCGCTGATCGGTATTACCCGCGAGGAAGATCAGCTCACCGCCATGCAGAAGATCATCGCGCTGAAACTGAATGTGCGTCAGGCAGAAGAATTGGCGACCCGTATCAAAGCTGCCGAACGTGCCAATACCGCGCCATACCTCCTTGCCCCCACCCCGGAGCCGCAAGCTGAAATCGTGGCTCTGGAAACGAACTTTCGCGATGCCCTGATGGTAAAGGTTGATCTCAAGCGTAACGCCAAAGGCAAGGGAACCTTAGTACTACACTTCAATAATGATGAAGAGCTCAATCGTTTATATAGCCGATTCGTAAAGTCCGAAGAGTAGCGATTCAGTTCCCCACCAGGGCGACCGCAAGGGATCGCCCCTACCATACATGACGCGGCTCGCAGAGCCGCTTTGCGTGGGGGCAGGGCGGACGGATATAGTAGGGGCGACCCTTGCGGTCGCCCTGGAAACCGCGCTGAATCGCTTACCTTGACGCGTATTGGGCGATCCCTTGCGGTCGCCCTGGCAAACTTCTGAATCGCGTATACCACCTGATTAACCGGGGAGAAGAGCAACATGACAACAGTAGAGAATCCATACGAAAAGGTGCGCCGTAAGATGGTCACGGCCCGCATCGAATTCATGGGGCAACTGGCAAAGTTCAGCAAAGATGAACTCAAAAAGCGCACTGCCGAAGGGGAATGGTCCGCGTTAGAACTGGCCCATCACCTCTATATCGCCGATGGCCTGGCTTTAGAGCAGCTACAACGTGTGCAGAGCGAAGATAATCCGCAGATCGTCGCAACGGAGGAAGAGGCACCGCGCCTGACCCGTGAAGCAACGCCGCCCGTGACGCTTGAAGCTGTTCTGGCTGGCATGGCGGCTCGTCGCGAAGAGATTTTTCAATATCTCTCAGTGCTGCCCGCCGAGATGTGGGATCGCCCATTTCGCCATCACGCCTGGGGCCAGCGCAAGTTCTACCAACTAGTTAATATTTTGCCCTTCCACGACCAAATGCACACCCAACAACTGGTTTCCATTAAAGAAAGTCTCGCATAACTGTAGGGCTGCGATTTATCGCCGCCACCGCCGATTTATCGGCCCGTATCAGGCTCTATTTGTAGTTCGTCCCGCATTTCATTGAGGTAGCTGTGCATAAAGGCTGTGCGGCGTTGGGCCAGGGCGCGGCCTGTCGCTGTCGCCATCGTGTCGCTGAGTTTGAGCAACTTGCTATAGAAATGATCGAGCATATAGTGGCTGTCATCCAGTTCGTGTTGCTCCGCGAAGGGATCGGCTGGATGATAACTGCGTGTCTGGGGCGTGCGACGGAGCGTACCCGTAATCGCCCACCGCAGAATGCCGATAGCTCCCAGTCCTTCCAACCTATCGGCGTCGCGCACAACCCGCGCCTCTAATGTGAGCGGTTCAATGCCGCGACTGAAGCTATGGGCGAGAATAGCATGTAATATAGCTTCCTGTTTGTCTTGCGGAACTTGGTACGCGCTGAGCAGTTCGGTGGCCAGTGCGGCTGAGATATCCGCGTGATGTTGTCCTATAGCGGTCGGAACTGAACGCCCTAAATCGTGCATAAGGGCCGCCAGGGCTACTATAGAGCGGTCGGCACCTTCTTGCGCAGCGATGTACAAGGCCTGCTGATAGACGCGGTAGACGTGTTCCCACCCATGAGCCAGATCATCGACGCCGTTGAAACGTCGTTCTACCTCCGCATAGATGCTTGCTACTACCTCTGCCTCTGCTTGTGTGGTCTCCATCGGTGAGAAAATCCTTTCTGATCTACCTCGTGTCTATTTCCCCTGTGAAAGATTTCCTAGGGCGACCGCAAGGGATCGCCCCTACTATATACGTCCGCCCTTCCCTACGGGAAGCGGCTCGCAGAGCCGCCTCGGATATAGTAGGGGCGATCCCTTGCGGTCGCCCTGGTCGCCTTACTGTCGCCCTGGTCGCATTACTGTCGCCCTGGTCGTCTCGCTTTTGCCCTGGTCGCATTACTGTCGCCCTGGTCGCCTCGCTTTTGCCCTGGTCGCCTCGCTTTTGCCCTGGTCGCTTTGCTTCTTTGACGAAAAAATAAGCAAGCGTGCAGAAATCCCCCAGGTGAGTGATGTATTTCGTGCCTTCATTGCACATACTAAGTATAGGATAAAGCTTGACCATAGACATTGAACCACACTGGACTCTCATGTTTCAATATAGCAATATTCTCATAGTAACGGAAGGAGTCGTGTATGCGACGGAACGATAGAAGCGATGGCTCACACATGTCAGTGCTCACAGGGGTTCCCCCCGCTGCCACCATGGTAGCCACAGCTACTTCAACCTCAGATATAGAGACGCTACTCACACATGATTTAGGTAATGAAAATAAATCCGCCGTGCCTACCATAGCTGAGCAGCAGAAAACGGAGGTGGTGAGCGTCTTGCTGGTGGACGATCATGCTCTGATGCGTGAGGGTCTACGGCAACTGCTGGAGTTGGAGGAGGATATCCGCGTCGTTGGCGAAGCGGTTGATGGCTTTGATGCATTACAGCAAATTCGTCGGCTCCATCCACTGTGTCCTGACGTGATATTAATGGATATTCGTATGCCCATGCTCGATGGTATCGCCGTCACACGACAGCTTTCCCATGAGTTTCCCACGGTAGCCGTGCTTATCCTGACCATGTTTCGGGATCACCAACAGGTGCTGTTGGCTATGAAAAATGGTGCGAAGGGCTATCTACTTAAAAATGCCTCTTCCCAGGAAGTAGTGCAAGCGATCAGAACCGTGCATGGCGGTGGCATGTACATCGAACCGGGCATGACGGGAGCTATCGTGCATGAATTTCGTCGTTTGTCCAATGCCAATGCTAGCGGCCAATCGTTAGATACATTGTCAGAGAAGGAAGTGGAAATTCTGCGCTACGTTGCCACCGGCATGAGCAATAAAGAGATCGCCGAGCAGCTCTCCTATTCAGAAAAGACGGTAAAGAATTACCTCTCGGTCATTTTCCAGAAGCTCGGCATTCGTGATCGTACCCAGGCCGCCATTTTTGCCCTACGCCAGGGCATCTTGCCCGATGAAGCGATATGCTGAGGTGAAAGGGCAGGTGATATACTACCAAAACAAGCTGCGAGAGGAGAAACAAAACAACTTATGACGCATTCACACTCCTGGTGGCAAACGGGTGTTATTTACCAGATCTATCCACGGAGTTTTCTTGATAGCAATGGCGATGGCATAGGGGATCTCCCCGGCATCACCAGCAAACTGGATTATTTGCGTTGGCTCGGCGTTGACGCTCTTTGGCTCTCTCCCATCTATCCATCACCGATGGCCGATTTTGGCTATGATATTACAAATTACACCGCTGTTCATCCGCTCTTCGGCACCCTACAAGACCTGGACACCTTGCTACACGAGGCCCACCTGCGCGACCTAAAACTCATTCTGGACTTTGTGCCCAACCACACCTCCGATGAGCATTCCTGGTTCCAGCAGGCGCGGGAGAGCCGCAGCAACGAGAAACGCGACTGGTACATCTGGCGTGATCCTGCTCCCGATGGTGGTCCACCCAATAACTGGATTAGCAGGTTTAACGGGTCGGCCTGGCAATTCGATGAACGCACTGGACAGTACTACCTGCACATGTATGATGTGAAACAGCCTGATCTGAATTGGCGCAATCAATCGGTACGCCAGGCGATGTATGCTGTTATGCGCTTCTGGCTCGACCGGGGCATCGATGGCTTCCGCATAGACGCCCTGGAGGTGCTGCTCAAAGATGAGCAATTCCGCGATAATCCGCTGAATCCCCTGTGGAAACCAGGTGATCCCCCTCATACCCGTATGATAGAAGACTACATCGTAGACCAACCTGGCATGCATGATATTATGCAGGAGATGCGTGCACAGGCCGATAGCTATAGTCAGCGTGTGCTCATCGGCGAGCTGTACCTGCCACTGGAGCGTTTGATGCCGTACTATGGCGAGCAGCTTGACGAGATCCACCTTCCCTTCAATTTCCAATTCGTGACCATACCAACCTGGGAAACACGTACTATTCGCCAGGTAGTCGAGGACTACGAAGCAGCCTTGCCCCAGGGAGCGTGGCCCAATTGGGTTCTGGGCAATCATGATCGGACGCGTATCGCCACTCGTGTGGGCTGTGAGCAGGCGCGACTGGCCCAGATGCTATTACTCACACTGCGTGGGATTCCAACCTGCTACTATGGTGACGAATTGGGCATGCAGGACGTTCCGCTGCCGAGAGCGTTGATGCATGATCCACTGGGAAAGGAGCACCCTGAGAAAAGTCGTGACCCGGTTCGTAGCCCGATGCAATGGGACGACAGCCCCAATGCTGGTTTCTGTTCCTCTGAGGTAAGACCGTGGCTACCAGTCGCAAGCGACTACCAGACCTATAATGTGGCGACTGAGCAACACGATCCTCGCTCCTTCCTACTATTGGTGCAAGCTTTACTCGACATTCGACGCTCTCATGCCGCCTTGACCCTTGGGTCATATCAGTCCGTTGAGCAGGAGAACGCTGCCTGTTTCGTCTACTTGCGCCAGTACGCTAACCAGTGCTGTCTGGTGGCTCTCAACTTCTCAACGCAAGAGCAGGTCGTGATATTGCCAGAACAAGGCCAGGGCCGCGTCTTGCTCTCCACGCACGAAAATCGTGCGGAACTTATCCCATTAGCAGCGTTACACCTGCGAGCGAACGAGGGTCTGCTGATTGAAATGGAGGCTTCATCCTTGCCCATGTAAGAGGTTCGAAGGCGATGTAGTATTCCTTGAGGAAGTGACGCACGTCCTGATCGCGACCAGCGATGGCGTAGAACTCAAAGGCGATTGGCATAAGCTTCTGCATCCACTGCATGGCGGAAATGAATTCCCGCGAGAGCATCATGATCTGTTCAGAGATGCTCTCCTGCCGCTCAACGGCAACAGACGTTGCTTCGTGGCCTCAACCGCTGCCTGGGTGCGGTCGTGTACCTGCATTTTTTGTATGATATGATGCACATGGGATTTGGCCGTCTCTACGCTGACGGAGAGCTGCTCGGCAATGGCCCGGTTCGTCAATCCTCGCATCAGGAGCTGTAATACTTCGCGTTCGCGCTTCGTCAACGCAACCTCCGCCGTTTCCAGGAAGAAAGTAGCCTTCACTGTGGTTCCCGCGCCGGGCTTGCTGTGTATCTCCCACTTTCCTCCCGCTTGCAGGATGCGTTCGCGCATCGCACGCAACCCCAAATGCTGGAAGGTGTCTCCTTGTTCCGCACTCATTATTGCTTCGGCGTCATAGCCACGCCCGTCGTCGCTCACAGCTACCGTGAGCAGATGGGCCAGGATAGTAATACGCACAACCACCGCGCTGGCACGGGCATGCTTGCGCACATTATTGAGAGCTTCCTGGATGAAACGGAAGATCGCCACTTCTAATGATAGCGGCAGCAGGGAAAGGTCATCGCCTTCGTAACGAATGTTGAGGAATGGCTCGTCGTGAGTATGTTCATCCAGTAGGCTTTGCAATGCCGCAGGAAATTCCTGCTTCTCCAACTCTACCGGAATCAGCGATGAGATACCGTGCCGTAAATCGTTTAAGCTCTGCTTGAGGATAATGGCGGTGCGGTTAAGTTCGCGTTGCGCAATCTCCGGCTGTTTATGCATAATGTGCTGAATATACTCAAGTTTATGCAGCACATGCGCGATTTGTTGCGCGGCACCATCATGGATATCGCGTGCGATACGGTTGCGTTCCTGGTCAATGACCGCCTGCATCTGCACCTCGTAGGATGCAGGCGGCGGCACGACCGCGCTGGGTCTGGCAACTACGTCAGGCAACGAGCTTTGTGCTGCTGGCGGTGGCTCTTGTTCGGCTAGAGAGAGATAAGCAGATAGCAGCGTGGCGCAGAGGCGTGTACTTGCTTCTCCGCTCTCACCATGCCATGGGGGGCTATCCTCCACATCAAAGCACAGCACCAGCAGTCCCTGATGCTCTCCAAGGGTATCGAAGACCACTTGCTTAGCACTGCTCAGCCAGTAGCGTTCTTCTGGTAGGCAACGTGGATCAGCCGACGCGTGCGCAAGTTGTTGAAAACCATGAGTTGAAAGCGTAGCACCAAAGAGACCATGCAATGGAATCTGACTGCTCTCCTGTTGTTCCCGACTGTGTATGTTGGCGGTTGACGGTTTTGGTGCCGTGGCGCGTGTATGCTCGGAAAAGCGGCGACCACTGCGCTCTAACAAGACGAGCCGCTGTAGTGCTGGCGCATAGGCAAATAAGAGCGCCAGTCGCGCACCGCTACAAGCCTGCGCATAGGCGAGAAGTATGCGCCTCCCACGCTGCAAGGTCATATCGCGTTGTAAATCCGCAATAAGTTGTAAGAGCATAGCTGGTATCCCCATAGAAGGTATTTATTTTAGAAGCATGTCATTGCTTGTTTGGTTCCTGCTTCTATCATACCCATGGGTCCAACATCCCTTTCCGTCTAAAAAAGGGGGGAGGGACTCCTTTCACTGGGAGGTTTTTTGAAGCGCGCCGGTTTCGCCTGTCATGCTGAGCGCAGTAGCCGAAGCCCTGAGCGCAGCGAAGGGGAAGAATCTCCATGCGGCCCGACGAGAGATTCTGCGCGGCGCTCAGCATGACATTCCCCCTCGCCGATGCCTTTCCCCAAAAAATCTACCAGTGAAGGGGGAGGGACTCCCCTGTAATATGTGCAGCCCTGACGAAAGGGGAAATCTGGCCGCGCACAAAACAAGAGAGTCCCTATGGAAGGGGGGAGAGTTCTCAGGTGGGGAGTAGCACCTGTTGGAGGGACAGTATAAAAGGAGGCTATACAAGAAGAGACGTAGTCCTCTGGCTGAGGAAGGAAGCCAGGCTAGAAGTGTTAACCGCTTGCTTGCTACCTTATGAGTTTACATAATACAGATGAGAATGTCAAGGCAAGCAAGTAGTAAAATAGTACTAGTACTTTTTGAGAGGAATAACGTGAGGAGTTTTCACATGAACAGGGTGCAGAGAGCGCAATTCATTGCGCTCTCTGCACCCTGTTCATGTGAAAATTAGCAAATTAATGGCGAGCGGGTGAGGTAGATTGCTGGGAAATGTGCTGATCCTCTTTGGCTTCGACAGACATCATGGATGTGAGTGCTTCCTCCGAAACGGTTTTGTTCGTCTCGGGATCAAAGATCACATCATCGCGTCCGCAATAGCGCAGGTGGTTCCAGTTCTCCATAGCACGGTCCAAGGCGGCATAATATTTCTCGCTTTCCTGATCGCCTCGTAAAACCTTGTTAAAGGCGATATAGGAGAGAACCAAAACAGTAATAATAGCAATCAATATGACCACGACCAGAATTAATTCGGGGATAGAATAGACGTCATTAAACGTGCCGGTTTCTGAGCCAATCAGTACAATGATGAGAAATGCGGAGATGGCAACGACGACGATGCCGGAAAACATGTACTTGAGCATGGAAACCGTTTTTTCGGGCATCTTCGGTTGTGCGAAACGCTCTAGCCCTGTATTGAAGGCGGCTTGCAGAGTTTGTACTTTATCTGCCTGGTGACAAACGGGGCAGAGTGGCTTCTGAGTATTAGAATTCGCTGATACCATGAATGACCTCCCTGTGTTGTTCGAGTTGGGTGCGAGCAACAAAAAATAGTGCTAACAAAAGCATATCACGTTGTTATCGGTTAGACAATGCTTCCAGTCATATAATTCTATTATAAGCACGCTTTCCCCACTTTTTCGGTGACATTTACGGGCACTCCCCGTGAGCAGAAACTATTCGTGCTGTCCAGAAATGGTTTTGCAGCAAAGTGTTGCTAGCGATTGCGCTTTTACTAAACGTGAAAGATTAGAATTTTTATTGCTCACTTGAACGAGTTACTATAACAAAATAGAATTCAATCTGGCTGTGACTTATTTTAACAGCTGCCGTCTAACCTGTTACATCGTTCAGTAGTGAGCGAATGAACCACGATTTTTCAACAGCAAAGGAGAACATCGCATGAGCAATGACTATCAGGACCCCGCTCAACAGCAAAATCCCAATCAGCAAGGTGGGCAGCAGAGCTACGACCCCAATCAACAAGGTGGCCAACAGAACCAGTGGGGCCAGCAAGGTGGGCAGCAAGGCTACGATCCCAATCAACAGGGTGGACAGCAGCAGAGCTACAACCCCAACCAGCAGGGTGGCCAGCAGCAAAATCAAGGTGGGCAGCAGAGCTACGACCCCAACCAGCAGGGTGGCCAGCAGCAAAATCAAGGTGGACAATTTAGTGGCGCAAAGCAGCAGGCGCAACAGGGAATGGATCAGGCTATCGATCAATTTGCCAACAAAATTCCTGGTGGGCAGCAGTATTCTCAGCAGGCTAAGGATGCGGCTGGTGGAGTACTCAACAATCTTGAAGGTGAGGCAGAAAAACGCCTTGGTGGTGGCCTGGGTGGATTATTCGGCGGCAATCAGGGCAACCAGGATAATCAAGGCAATCAAGGTTGGTAGACGTTGCTAGCATAATGTTAACGCGTAACTCGAATCTTTCTCGATGAAAGAAAAACTATGTAGGCTGGCTTCCAGAAAGCCAGCCCACATAGTTTTCTAGCGCATATCCTATCAGGTACGCAGGGCCTGTGAATGATTACCAGGGCGACCGCAAGGGATCGCCCCTACTATACACGCAAGACGAGCACAACGGGTAGCGCAGTATAGTAGGGGCGATCC
>JBPCJY010000221.1:0-5391 GCA_051004815.1 Ktedonobacteraceae bacterium | reverse complement strand
TGCGGGGAAAAACCTTTTGGAACGTGTGGGTTTGGCGGGCGACCAAGAAGAAGCTCAGCACCCCGCAGAAACAAAAAAGTTTCCGACCCCAACCTCACCCACTTTTTTATTGCTGCGCCTGTCTTCTCTCACTAAGCGGCACGTATAAACAGTGACTACACTTGTAAGAAGGCGGTTTCACCCATTCCGTGGTTGGCTCTTGCTCTACCACATCATCTGCGGGAACATCGGTAGCCGCATCATTGCTGGTGAGCCGTTGTGCATAGAGCTTGCGATCATCGGAGGTCAAACAGCGACCTGTGGCTAGCTCAAATTGCCAGCCATGCATGGTGCAGGTCAGAACGCCATCCTCTATCTTGCCGAAGCGCGTCAGGTCGGCTTTGAGGTGAGGACAACGTCGCTGAATGCGATAGCCGTTGCTCTCCCAAAACTGGTGTTCGGGTGCCTGTTCCGCGTAATAGCCCTCGATATACTGGAGGCGTTCAGGTGTCAACCCCTTAAAAAAGATGTAGATGTACTCGTTGTACGGGCCTTTGCGCTGCGCCTTAAAGCGACACGAGAGGAAGAGGTCGTTGATCCAGTCATCGACATGGCGTATGATGCTGGATTCGATCAGTGCCGGATCAATCTCGAACTTGTATTCCCACTCCTCACCCTGCCAGGCATAAACCTTGCGCTGCTGAAAATCGATGACCACCGACTGCTCTCCTAAATCGAGTAAGAGGCGACCATTGACGCCAACACAGGTCAGATCGGCATCTCGCAAAAGCGGCTCGAACCAATCACGCAGCGACGACAGGATATCCACCTGCCCACGCGGCCACGAAGCTTTAGCCGCCTCAATGAGGGGACGTTGGCGAGCTTGATAGGCTTCCAGATAGGCCCGTTTCTCCGTGAATATCGCCTCTACTTGCTCGTCAGAGTATGGATGTACGACGGTACAGGTACCTTTGCCAAAGGTGGCAACACTGCCAGGAATCATCAGACGCCCATTATCCTTGCCGTGCGCTTGCATGTATTCCAGGAAGACCGTCTGGTCGGGGAAGGTATTCGTCTCATCACGATGAAAATCATTGAAATGGAACAATTCATCATCGAGGAAGCATGGTGGCCCAGACGATGGCACGATAAAAGTGGCTCCTATCTGCTCCGCGTAGCGCAAAGCACGGGCCATCTGATTCTCGCGTTTCTTGCGACTCAGCACCTGCATCATCTTCTCCGGGAACTGGTACACCATTGGGTACCAGATGGCACCGGAGAACTGCAAAAAATGGACATCAAAGGGGCCAAATTGGGTCAGAATGTCCAGGTCAATCGGGCGCGAATCATTTTGATTAAAGATACACATCTCACCATCATTCACAATCAGGCTGGAGTCGCCCAGCGGGCCATCAATCGGCGCGGTCATAGCGACAATAGTGATACGCAACCCATTCACCTCGACGGTCTGACAATTTTTCGTGTAGATGAATTTCGTGAAGCCAAGCTCGCGTAACGCCTTTTCTAATAGCCCTAATGGATAATCTGGCAGGAGCACTGTGGCCTCTTTCCAGACATGTTCGCGCAGGAACTGGGGATCAAAATGGTCATGGTGCAGATGCGATAAGTAAAGATAGGTAGGGCAGCTCAATTTTGCGATATCCACCTCCTCATTGCTGGGAAATGGGAACCACGAGGCAAAGTAGGCTGGATTGAACCACGGGTCGCACAGAATGCTTCCCCGTTTAGTTTCAATAAATAGCCCGGCTTGACCAAGAAATGTTATATCCAAAGTTTTCTCCCTATGATATAGCTTGATAGGCAACGATGGGGGAGCCTAGCAGCTTACTGGCAACCCGGCTAAACGCGTCAGGATCGCCACTGCACCAGACCTCTAGCTCTCCTTGCGGATGGCCTTCCACGCTGGAACGACGGATAAGTGCTTCCGCGTCCAGCACGGCATGGGTACGACGCGCTATGGCTGCCCCGCTATCAATAACTTGTACGTGATGATCGGTAATACGTTCAATAATGGGGCGCAGAGCAGGAAAATGCGTACAGCCCAGCACAATGACATCGACGCCTTCCTTGAGAATAGGCTCTAGCGCAACTTTGACGATTTCGTCCGCACCGGGCGCGTCAAATTCACCTTGTTCAACCAACGTCACCAGTTCGGGACAACCAACGGCGAACACCTGAATGCCGCCCGCGAACTCATCGATCAGCTGCCGTAAGTAAATCGCCTTTGCCGCCTGATTGGTGGCGGCTACACCAATACGCCCGTTTTTTGTCGCTCGCGCCGCCGGTTTGACTGCCGGCACAACGCCGATAAAGGGGACGGAGAAAGTAGCGCGTAATGTCGTGAGTGCCGCCTGGGATGCGGTATTACAGCCGATAACAATCAGCTTCACCCCTTGTTCAAGCAAAAACTGGCAAGCGCGACAGGTTAATTCGATAATCTCGCCATCGCTGCGCGTGCCATAGGGGCAGTGCGCGGTATCACCAAAGTAGACATACTGTTCGTGCGGCAGTTCTTTACGTAATGCTGAAAGGATGGTCAATCCGCCCGCCCCCGAATCAAACACCCCTATGGGAGCCTCTGCCTTCCCTACAACCCCTACCCGTTCATGGTCGAAGCTATGCTGACTACTACGTTCGGCATCACGCGCCGGGTGGACATCATGTGTCCCTGGGGTCTCTGTGACATCATCTGAATGCGAATATTTCATACGTTTAACTATTACTTACTCCACACTACGAAATTCGTGTTGCTCGCCAAAGACGCGACGCATTGCGTCACTGATCTCTCCTAGTGTAGCATATGCTTCAACCGCGTCGATAATCAATGGCAGCAGGTTCTCCGTCCCTTCCGCGCCCCGTTGCAGGGCGGCGAGGACATGTTGAACTTTCTCGTTGTCGCGCCTCTGGCGCAGTTCTAGCAATTTCTCTACCTGCCGCTTGCCCAGCGCGGGATCAACGCGCAACAAGGTCGGCCTGACCTCGTCTTCTTGCACGTAGCGGTTCACGCCGACCACGATAGCCTCTTGCCGATCAAGCGCGTTTTGATACGCATAGGCCACCTGCTCGATCTCCGCTTGCATAAAACCGCGTTCGATAGCATGCACGCTGCCGCCCAATGCGTCGATCTGCTCAATATATTCCCATGCTTGCCGCTCAATCTCATCTGTCAGCGACTCTACATAATATGAGCCAGCCAACGGGTCTACCACGTCGGCCACGCCCGTCTCATAGGCCAAAATTTGTTGCGTGCGCAAGGCGATACGTGCCGCATCCTCGCTTGGCAGCGAAAGAGCCTCATCCTTCGAATTAGTATGCAGCGATTGCGTGCCGCCGAGCACTGCCGCCAGAGCCTGATAGGCCGTGCGGACGATATTATTATCGGGCTGTTGTGCCGTGAGCGTCGAACCGGCTGTCTGCGTATGGAAACGTAGCATCATTGAGCGCGGGTCCTGGGCATGGAAACGTTCGCGCATGATATGCGCCCACATCCGCCGTGCCGCCCGAAATTTCGCCACCTCTTCAAACAGGTTGTTGTGACTATTAAAGAAAAAGGAGAGTTGCCCGGCGAAACGATCAACATCCAGTCCTGCCTCCACTGCCGCCCGGACATAGCTGATGGCATTCGCGAGCGTGAATGCCACCTCTTGCACTGCGTTGGCCCCCGCCTCACGCACATGATAGCCACTGATACTGATCGTATTCCAGCGCGGCATGTGCTCACCACAGTAGCGGAACATATCCGTGATAATGCGCATAGAATGCTGCGGGGGATAAATATACGTCCCACGGGCGATATATTCTTTCAAAACATCGTTTTGCACAGTACCGGTCAGTTTGCTAACTGGTACTCCCTGTTTTTTGGCAACGGCGATATACAGGGCCAGCAAGATACTGGCGGTAGCATTGATGGTCATAGAGGTGCTGATGCGTTCAAGCGGAAGATCATGGAGCAGCGTTTCCATATCTTCCAGGCTGGAGATGGAGACCCCAACCTTCCCCACTTCGCCCTCCGCAATCGGGTTGTCAGCATCATAACCCATCTGCGTGGGGAGATCAAAGGCAACAGAGAGGCCAGTAGTACCCTGCGAGAGCAAGAAGTGGTAGCGTTTATTCGATTCTTCCGCGGAGGCAAAGCCGGCATACTGACGCATCGTCCACGGTCGTGAACGATACATCGCCGGATGCACGCCCCTGGTATACGGGTATTCGCCGGGATAGCCCAGCTTCTCCTGGGCATCGAAATCTTGCAGGTCTTCCGCGCTCACCAGGTCAGGCACGACAATATCGGAGCTGGTAACGAACTTTTTCTTGCGCTCCGCCGTTCTCTCTTTTGCTTTGCGGGCAGTCGTGGCACGCCACTCCTCAGCTTTGCTGCTTCTATGTTGTTCCATCAAATCCTCCCTGTTCCACTGGCATTATAACATAAAGAGGGAGTGGAGGTGAGATGCAGCGAGGATGCTTTGATAGTAACATCTAAAAATTCTTAGTACTTATCGGGAAACCTGGTTGCAAGGCGAAAGACCTGATTTGTGGGCATCAGGCAGGTTTCTACATGTAGTGATGCCCTTTGTGGGCAATACATTTCAAAGAAGGATGTATAGCAAGCGTAGGGGCCGATTTATCGTGCCCACTGCCGATGTATCGGCTCGTCCCTCTCCGCCTTGCATTTGGCTTGAAGTGAGATGTATTGGGCCTTGTGCCTGTCCTAGTGGGGTTGTACCTCTCCACCAGAACTCAGTGTTAATCGTTTTCTTGGTCAAAAATCACATCTTCATACGCATCTACTACAGGAAAGCGTATCCCCAGCGATGTTAACTCAACCTCATCATCAGCTTCAAAAGCATCATACGTCCACTTTTTTTGCTCTTTCCGATAGATCTCTATCCTCATGGATCGTGAGTCTACCAGGAGATACTCCTCAATAGAAGGACACTCAAGGTAGTGCTGAAGCTTTCTGCCACGGTCATATGCCTCTGTGCTGGGGGAGAGGACTTCTACCACGAGCCTTGGCGATTGGATATGATCAACAGTACCTCGATCACGCGGATTACAACTCACAGTGACATCATGGTGGAAGTAGCACTTCTCAGAGGCACGCACCTTTATATCGGAGTTGTAAGCGCGGCATGGACCACCACGAAGGAAACTCTTCAGGATAGCATAAATATTTCCGCTAATCGTAGCGTGATTGGCACTTCCACCCGACATCATATACACATAGCCATCAAGATACTCGTACCGTGTATCAGGATGGTTCTCTTCAAGTGCAAAGTAGTCTTTAACACTCATTGGTGTACGCTCTGATGCCATAGGCTTATTCCTTCTCGATGGACGCCACTTTAACCTTTTCTGTAATACACCATTCTATTATAACATGGGTAGATTTGAGGT
>JBPCJY010000220.1:0-11693 GCA_051004815.1 Ktedonobacteraceae bacterium | reverse complement strand
TTGCCCCTGTTGCCTCCTGGTGATTGATCGTGATCTGAATGCTGCCATAAACATCACAGCGGTGGGATTACACCGCGTGGGTTTGCCCCAAGAAGCCCCTGCATTTATGCATGGGGAGTAATCACTGAGATTGCATCGTTGCTCGGCAGGCAAATGGTGTTGCGCGGCAAGATGTGCGCCTTCTAGAACGCCATGAATCCGTCGGCGATCCCCTGCTGGTGTAATGTCGATATGATTATTGTCTAATGATGCGCAATGCTCTATAGAGGGATTTTCCAACCCATTCAAAGCTTCGCCAACGGTAGTATACGGAATTGTTGGAAAAAGCTCCATTGTATATGATGATTTTGTATGAGTAGGTGAGGGAAAGATAAAATTGTTCGATGGTGGCGTACTGACAATAAAAATACGTTGTCTGGCTTGTGGTACGCCGTAGTTAGCTGCATTGATGACTTGCCATTTGGGTTTGTAGCCCAAATTTCTGGCCTGTGTTAGTAACAAGTCAAATACGCCACCTGCTTTGCCTGTATGGTCAGGGGCATTGAGGAGTCCTTTGACTTGCTCGATCATGATAGCTTGTGGACGGAACACCTCGGCGAAGCGCATCATCTGGAATAATAGCTCACCTCTTTCATCGTCAAGGCTGCCTCGTTTCCCGATCTGTGAGAATGCCTGGCAAGGCGGGCCTCCAAAAAGTAAATCAAGTTGCCCTGGCTTTAGTCCCAATTCCTCCATCAAAGTTATAGGGTCTATTGTACGTATATTAGCCTCAATGATTCTTGTACTTCGTTGCTCATGATCTACCCAGGCCCGTAATGTCTCGCAACAATAGGGGTCAACTTCGACACTGGCAATAATATCAAAACCTGCCTGGGAAATGCCTAAATCCATTCCACCTGCACCTGAAAATAGAGAGAGCGCGATAGGCTTTACTCTCCCACTTCCATGAGAACTGTTTCTGATTGTGTTATCAATCTGTCTTTTCTCAATACTAGAAGTAGTTGGGTCAGGTAATGGCAGATAATTTGGAGAACTACTCATTCTGCTTCCTCCCATTTTTTACACTGTCAGATAGTGGGCGATGTTCGGTGGGCCTATTCACCGCCTCCACATGCAGAATCTTCAACCAGACGCTTTGCTTGCTCACCTCGCCGATAGGGCTCCAAGTGGGTTCGAGGGTGAAGATGACGTTGACAAGCTGATCTTTGAGGAAGGATGGCTGTCGCGCCCCACCGCGTATCAATGTCGCGCTGAAGTGAAAGTTCCGCGCTTTCAGGTTGAGCCGCAGGTTGCGACCATTGGAACCGCCGACCCAGCTACTCTGGATACGCATCCCCTCTATCAAAAAAACGGGTTCAGGGTTGGTGGCCCCGAAGGGAGCGAGCTGTTGCAGCATTTCATAGGTCTTGTAGCTGATATTTTCGAGTTTCCTGATCAGTAGATCGGCCATGTGTCTACTTTCTGGCACGGTCACACTTTCTTGTGTTGTAACCGTCTCCAGCCCATCGGCTAGCTCCTCTACGGCTGCGCTGTCTTCGGACACAGCCAGTATGGCCGTTTCCTCTTCCGCACCATTCCAATGGAGCAGGTAGTCGCGCAATTCTTCAATCCGTCCATTCGCGATGGTGAAACCAGCTGCCTGTGCGTGACCACCATAGCGTTCAAAGAGATCGGCGCGGTTGCGCAGCGCGTGAATGATATTGAGTCCCTTGTTGCTGCGAGCGGAGCCACGGCTAAATGCATCTCCCCTGCTGAGCACCAGTACTGGACGATTGATCTCTTCGGACAGCTTGCCCGCGACCAGGCCAATGATCCCTTCGGGCCAACCATCGCCACTGACCAGCACCACCTTATCGTTGGGGCGCAGGTCAGCTTCTTGACGGACACTGTTCATGAGTTCTTCGGTCTGTAGTTGACGCTGCTGGTTGAGTTGATCCAGTTTTTCAACATACTCTTTGGCCTCTTCAGCACTATCGGTAGTTAAGAGTCGGAAGGCGATACTGGCGTCACCCATACGTCCGGCGGCGTTGATGCGTGGAGAGAGTCCGTAAGAGATATCGCGCTCACGGATTTTCCCTGGCTGTAGATTGGCCTTCTGTATCAAAGCCTGTAAGCCAGGTTTCTGTGTCGTGTTGAGTTGTTGCAAGCCAAGACGTACCAGCGTATGGTTTTCGCCTTGCAAGGCGGCGACATCGGCGATAGTGCCGATTGCTACCAGGTCAAGGAGAGCCAGTTCATCCTCTTGTGAGCGATGGGAGGCACGATAGAGGGCTTGCACCAGTTTAAAGGCTACACCTACACCACAGAGGTAGCGTTCGCCATAGCGACTAGCAGGATGCCAGGGATTGACCATTGCATAAGCGGCGGGTAGTTCAGCGGGCGGATGATGGTGGTCAGTGATGATGACATCGATGCCCCGCTCGTTGGCATAGGCGATCTGCTCAACATCGGAACTGGCACAGTCGGTCGTAATAATCAGCGACGTGCCCCGCTCTTTGAGCATGTCAATGGCTCTGAGATTGAGTCCGCAGCCATCATGAATGCGACTGGGGATGTGGAAGTCAAGGATGGCGTCAGGGTGCTTGAGCGTGCGGAGGGCGCGAAACAGGAGTGCCGAGGATGTGACCCCGTCAGCATCGTAGTCGCCATAGACGGTGATATGTTCGCGCTGCTCGATTGCTCGTTGAACGCGTGCGAGGGCCTTGTCCATGCCGATCATCGTAAGGGGAGCGGGCGTTTTGTCATAGTCTGCATCAATGAAGGCACGCATGGTGTCGGGGGTGGTGATGCCGCGGTTGTGGAGTAATTGGGCCAGCATCGGCTCTATGCCCAGGCGGGAACAAGCCTGAAATTGCTCATGGGAAAGTTCTGGATAGACATCCCACGAAACGGTTGATGATGTTGCATACTCCACAGGCGTATCCTTTTACCTTAATCAGGCAATAATCGTAGAAAAACTTCGTTGCCGAGCAAACGACCGCGCTTGCTCAAGCGGAGCCACTCAGTTTCATATTCCAGCAGGCCCGCCTCGTCTACCAAATGCAGCCGATCCCCGACAAACTGAGAGAATGGTTGCCCAAAGCGTTGCTCAAATGAGGGGAGATGCAGGCCCTGCGCGGTGCGCAACGCCAGGAAGGCTGTTTCTGACATGGCCTGTTCTCGTCCAACTATTTCGCTTTCGTCTTTGGCTTCGGGCCATTGGCCCTCTCTCAAGAGACGAATGTATGCGAGCGGCTCGCGCACATCCGAAAATCGTCTGCCGCCAAAACTGGAATAGGCACCGGCACCCATGCCGAGATAGGGCAGGTTCTGCCAATAGGTCAGGTTATGGCGCGATTGATGCCCTGGTAGCGACCAGTTAGAGATTTCATAATTTTCGTACCCGGCAGCGAGTAAGCGTTCATCGGCATATTCGTACATATCGGCGCAGAGGTCTTCATCACCAGGAGTAATCCGTCCTTCGTGTACCCATGTATGAAATGGCGTGCCTTCTTCGATGATTAACGAATAGAGGGAGAAGTGTTCTGGGTGCAGCTCCAGAGCACGGTCCAGCGTCTCTTGCCAGTGGGGCATGGTCTGCCCCGGCAATCCAAACATGAAATCCAGGTTAATAGACGTAAAGCCGGCGGCTCGTGCATATTGCACGGCTTGCGTGATTTCTTCGGTGGTATGGATGCGCCCCAAGGTTTTCAAAAGTTCATCGTCAAAACTTTGTGCGCCCATACTGAGGCGATTGATGCCAGCGGCACGTAGGCCCACCAATTGCTCTTGTGAGAGCGTGCCAGGGTTGGCCTCGAGGGTAATTTCGGCATCCGCATCAATGGCGAAATAACGACGACAGGCTGCGAGTAGACGCGTAATTTGCGCTACGCTCAAAAGGCTGGGTGTGCCACCGCCAAAAAAGATGGTGCGTGAACGGCGTGGTTGTCCATCCGGCAGCTGTGCAAGTTCCCCAGCCAGTGCTATCTCCTTGAGAAGAGCGCGTACATAGGGCTCACGTAACGGTAGAATACTGGCGTAGGTATTGAAATCGCAGTAGTGACAGCGGGTATGGCAGAAAGGGATATGCAGGTAGAGTGAGACAGTCTCAAGGAGCTGCTGAATGGGTTCTCTATTGGCCTGAGATTTTGCGGGTGCGATGATGGTCATGAAAAGTTTTTGTCCTAAATGAGATGTATGGACACTCTGTATTGTGTCCATACATTCACGCTATTGCTTGCTATGGTTGTTACGGTGTGCTAGTGGCAGCTGGTACAGTGGCAGGAGTACTGGTTGCAGCTGGTGCGGCTAACGGTAAGTCTGATGGCATATTCCTGGTGTCAAGGAGCATATTCTGGTCCACCGCGCCGATCTTCACAGATGGCAGGGCCTGCTGTTCGATCACCCAGTTCGCCAAAGCACTACTTTGCAACGATTGTAACGTCGTGGCATCGATTGAGCGTGCTGGGTCAACGGAGAGCACTTGCACAATGTGGAACGCGCCATTTTCGTTGAGAATGGGGCTGATCTGATTTATCTTGCGCGAAGGATCAAAGAGCCAATTCTCTACGACTGCCGCTGTATAGGTTTGTGCATACTGCCCACGGGCCAACCATCCCAGTGAGCCACCTTTGGTATTGGTGCTTGCGTCGGCTGAGTTCGTTTTCGCGAGTTTGCCAAAGTCGCCGCCGTTATTCAGTTGTTTGAGCACACTTTGAGCATGGGGCAGCGTATCAATGGTCATCGAGCGAGCCAGAACCTGATAGGCTGGTGAGACAATCTGTGAGGCTAGATATGACTGCATATTGTCGCGGCGCAGCTTGATGGTCATCATGTCCTGCATATCTCTATCACTAACACCATCTTTGCTCAAGAAGCCGTTGTAGCTGGTAGTTTTGGGAATATTAGCGATAAAGCCGTTCATAGCATGACTCAATGTACTGGACGATGGGTTAATTTTTGCTTGTACTGTATTGCTCTGATTTGCCAACCATTCGCGGATAAGTTCGTCTTGCTGTAGCCAATTCACACTGTCGTTGCCGACCTGGGATTGGTTGTAGTTGGTTTGTGCCTGCGTCAGAGTATTCTGCGTCAGAGTGGTATATTGCTGATTAACGGTAGCAAATTGTGCCTGTTCCTGAGACAACTGCGCCTGAGCAGCTTTCAGTTGAGTTGTCAGGTTGGTGCGCTGCGCACTGGGACCAGCAGGCAAAGCCTTGATTTGTGTGTTTAAGCTGGTGATACTCTTGTTCGTAGTATCGATGCTCTGTTGCTGGGTAGCGACCTGTTTGCGCAAGGTATCTCTTTGCGTGGTTAACCCCTGGGGGCCATTGATGGTGTTTTGTGCTAATTCTGCCTGAAATGCGACCATCTTGCGATACTGGGATTGTGGGATTTGGTGGCCATTGACGCTGGTAATCGGTAGCCCTGGGGTGATCACGTTGATATTTATCCAAAAGCTGACGATGACGATCACGATAAGCAATCCAACGGCGATAGCGGAAGCCCAGGTGGCGCGTCTCTGCAACTGTATTTTCTGATTATGTGAGAGATGACCTCCCCAACCCAGAGCTAGCGGCTTGCCATCACGCTTTCCCTCGAAACGGGCCGTCTGCTTCGTATATTTTCGCGCTCGATTGGAGCGCGTTGGTCGTTTATTTTCAGGCCGACGAGCTGTTTGGCTAGTCATAATGTTCTTTGCTACTGCCTCCTACTGTCTGTGCGATAGCTCGCGTCTACATGGTCAACAAATACAGTCAAGATGAATACGTCACTTTCTGGCGAAAGTTCGCATATTCACCTTTAACTGCACTTCATGTTAGCCTACTTCTTATACGTGCATACCGCGCATGTGCTCGGCAGTGTAGGGGAGTAGTGCCATTTGTCGGGCCTCTTTGAGCGCGGTGCTCAAGCGGCGCTGATGTTTGGCGCATGTCCCAGTCTTCCGACGGGGTTCGATTTTGCCGCGATCAGAAATGTAGCGTTTCATGAAACGATTCGCGTCTTTGTAATCGATCTCGCGTACATGATCGTGGCAAAACTGACAAATTTTGCGGCGCGATGTGCGTTCGCCGCGCCCACCTTCGCGCCGCTCACGGCGTGGGGCACCACCTTCAGAACGTCTTTGCATGAACTGTTCTCCTCTTTATTGGAGTGTTAGAAGGGATGATCTTCTAAATCTCCCAGAGGGTCGACATCGTTTGGACTACCTGCTAAGAAGCCTTCAGAACTACTGCTGCTTTGCGACTTCGGCGTGAGCATTTCCATCTCATTGGCGACGACATCAACAGCAGTGCGCTCTACACCATTCTTATCGGTGTATTTGCGCTGTGTCAACCGCCCTTCAATATAGACTTTGTTGCCTTTGCGTAAGTACGAGTTGCAGGTCTCCGCAAGCTTGTTCCAAGCTACGACATTGAACCATTCGGTCTCGTCACGTTTCTCGCCGCCGCTTGTTTTGTATGTGCGGCTCACAGCCAGCGAAAATTTAGTGACAGCAACACCACTGGGTGTGTAATTCATTTCTGGGTCACGGCCCAGATTCCCGATCAACATAATTTTGTTTAACATGGTTCAAATCCTTTCGACGTGAAAATCACTGCCTTAGCTTTTCAGCGCAGAGCTGAGACGAATCGACCCAAACTTTTTTTGACTATCAGGCTTCGATGGATTCTTCAATGGCAGGAGGGACATCCGCGATGTCCTCGACAGCTAGCTCTACTGGAAGCGCGGCCTCCTCGCTGACAACTTCCGCATCGTCAACAGGGATTGCGTTCGCTTCGGGTTGCGCTGGCTGTTCTGCTTCCGCACGAGGGGCAGCGGGTGCGACTGCTGCCGCCGCCGCCGCGGCACGAGCCTCGCGTTCCTTTTGTACAGTCTTAGGATCGCGCCTCTTGATTAAGTGCCGGAGAACCTCTTCAGAAACCTTGAGTGTACGGTCGAGTTCAAGCACGGTCTCAGGAGTCAGAATCATGTCGATGAATACGTAGAAACCGTCGCGATGGCGTTCAATCGGGTAACCGAGGCGCCGACGCCCCCATTGGTTGACCCTGACGACCTGGCCGCCGTAATTGGTGGCAACTTGCTCGACACGCTCTAAAATTGCGCGTGTCTGCTCTTCACTGACTTCGGGGTTGAGAATGAACCCAAGTTCGTAATCTCGCTTCACGAAGCCACCTCCTTCCTCTGGGTATGCATCTGGTCAGACATGTTTTTGCTTGGTGTCTTATGAAGGGGTGATATGGCCCTACCAACTTCACCAGGCGACTGCCAGAGCAGGTGGAGCATCAACTAACTTTTTGTCGATGCAATTTGTAAACCGATGCCGCCAAATGTAGCGGCCTTAGCTTGTCTTGTCCCACACAATCGGTGGGGTGCTCAAAACACCACGCTATTATAGCATTCTTCGCCGTATCTGACAATAGAGCTAAGGTTAACAAACATTTAGTCCTCTATTCTTTCTCTGCCAGCCAAAAGCGGAAAAGAATAGAAAGAAGATTGACACCAATAGATGAATTGTCTCATACTGTAGCTGATGGCTTTCATTAATAAATTTGCATCTTTTGGGTGGTGAAACTATGCAGCAGCGTCCTGGTAGAGGTAGAGCCCAAGGTTCAGCATCGATGCGCACGAGGAGAACGAATCCAGCACTTCCGGGTGCGACCTTACCCACAGCTCCTATTGCCGCACGCTCACGACAGTATATTGT
The DNA here is from genome assembly GCA_051004815.1 of Ktedonobacteraceae bacterium. Taxonomy (GTDB): domain Bacteria; phylum Chloroflexota; class Ktedonobacteria; order Ktedonobacterales; family Ktedonobacteraceae; genus JBBQXY01. The sequence goes on along the minus strand of JBPCJY010000220.1, from coordinate 4,006 downwards.
TGAGCCGCAGCCTACGAAACGGCCCAACTATGGTCGGCGTGCTGTTTTGCAATTGCTTGGCCTCGGCATATGCTTAGAGCTTCTCTTCCTGGCGTTTTACCCTTTGTTGGCGGGTGCTGCGCCCAGCAACGACGTGGGGAAACAGGCGTTGCTGGGCCTCTTTCCCTGGTTGCCACGCCTTTATTGGACATCCCCGGCTGTGCAACAACTTCTGGCACATCTAGCGGCTTTTGATCTCTCCAATGCAGGTGGTAATGCCAATGTACTGCTCTTGTTGCTGGTCATCTCGTTTGTATTGGCACTGCTTGCGGCCCAGGTGGGACGACGCGTCTTGCGCGAAAAACTTTCGCTTAGCAGTGGGCGTACACTCTTCAGCGTCGTCTTCATCCTAACTATCTTTTTTGGCATCACTTTTGTCTTTGCACCGGCGGCTATGACGCATGAGATGTTTCTCTACGGCACCTATGGTCGTTTGATTACGGCATACCATGTTAATCCTCTGGCCGTATCTCTCACAGTTTTCCCGCACGATCTCTTGCAGAAAGGTCTTATCCAGGGGATGGCAGCCGTTCCCGCTTCTGGCCCTGTCTGGATAGATATCTGCATTCCTATTGTCTTGCTAGCGCGAGACAGTGTTGCCAATGTGCTGCTCGGCTTTCGCCTACTTGGACTGGCGGCACACCTGGTGAATGCGTTGCTCATCTGGAGCATCCTGGCGAAGCTGAAACCAGAGTTACGCATCGGTGCGACCGTGCTCTATGCCTGGAATCCCCTGGTCTTATTGCTCAGCATCGCGGGTATGCACCAGGATGTCCTAGTCGTACTGTTCATCCTGTTGGCGATTGTCTTTTTCCAGCGCAATTCGCCCATTCTTGGTTGGGTGTTGGTGCTTCTGGCTGTGCTTGTCAATATGCTGTGCCTTTTGCTCTTACCTCTTCTATTTACGCTGTTGCCAAAGGAGGCGCGTCCATTGCCAACGGGACGGCGTGTGTTCTGGTGGCTCTCGCTGATTGGCGTTTCCGCGCTGATTTTAGTGTTGGCCTACGCTCCCTACTGGCAAAACTGGGGCATTACAGGCTTGCTCGGTAGCTTGCGGCACACTTTTTTACAGGATAGTGCCGTCAATTCGGTAGATGCTGTCTTGCTCAATCTACCAATAAAGTTGCCGACATGGTTGGCATGGCTGGCCGCGCCCCAGCACTGGACGATTTTGGCCGCTATCACTGTTGGGTGTCTGTTACTGCTCGGCTGCTGGTTGGCCGATAAAGTAGAGTTCGTGGTGCTGTTCTCTAGCTGGGTGATGCTGGCCTTGCTGGTCTTGCTCCCCACCTACTGGCCGTGGTTTGTACTCTTGCCTCTGGCTCTTACCCTCTGCGCAACGAGTGGACGTACACTTTTGTTGGTTCTTTTGCTGACCGCCGGTGCGCTGTTTAGCTACTACTTCTTGCTGTGGCAGTCAACATGGACGGGTCAGGCTCTCGTCACGGTGGCTTTGCCCATGATTGTCTGGGGATGGCTACTCTTCTTTGTTTCAACGTGGTCGATGATGCGAGATCGTGAGCAGGAGGCTCAGCCAGTAGCGGTACAACGGTCGTCGCGCAGTGGGGTGTCGCGACCTACGTTCCCATCGCGTCCATCATGGCCGAGGAGGAGAGGATGAGGTATGTTGTTCAGTTCAAAGCCATTGAATTACCTAAGCGAGTCAGAAGGTATAAATTGAAGTTGAGCTAGCGTTCTGGCGAGGTCTTTTACAAATTGTTTGTAAGAAGGCACATTGGATAATCTATCTAAACGTATCTCACGTGCTAGCCGTTCATAACGGGTGCTTAAAACTATCGGGCGACGACGTGAGCGGTTAGCATTAGCTCTCCGAACTACCTCGCTAAGTGTGTATTTAGGATGTGCATCTAATTCAACGAGGACTGGCCGGGCAGGTAACCCAAGGTTTTGAGAACTTATATCTGTTCCTATCACTTCACGTAATGTATCGGGGTCTGCTAGCATCCATGCCTCAATCATTTGCACAGGAATAACAGGTACCAAGTTTTTACAGACTTCCTCAATGCTGTTTTGAACCCGATCAAATCCAGGCTGGATACGTTCACGTAATGCTCGTTCGGGTGTTCGATAGTCAGCATCGGAATGAACGACCAGGATATGACAACCGTGTGCGTCCTGAGAGGCAGCCAAAATACATTCTTCCCGCAAACCTTGTTTCGTGGGTATGATAATCGGATCTAATATATCTACCACTCTTTGCCCATACAGGTTCAATAAGCTTTCGGTAGTCCTTTGAATAATAGGTGGTAAGAAACGGCATCAGATGTGCCTTCCGCATACAGTGCTAACACTAAAACTGCCATTAACCTCTACCCCTCAACAAGAACGTCGCGTGCTTCATCGAGATAATCGCTAGTAAGGTATTTTTTGATTTGCTCGATGGTGTAAGTTTCTTCCTCTTTGCTTATTGGAACCGTTTGTGCTCCAAGTTGTGTGTTAGGTTTAATGACTTGCACAATACGAGTGATACGTTGAGGCGGTATTTCGCTGTCGCGTGGCCCTACACGAGTTACCATATATGCAAAAAGAAGTGCTTCCCTTATATCAGGTTGACTAATGAACGCTGGTGAGTGAGTGTTAACAAGTAACTGCCGTAAAGGACTGTCAACTTGACTATTATCTTCAAAATCGGTAGCTAGTCCACGCAGTAAGTGAGCCACGTTTTTTAAGCGAAAAGGATGCACACCATTTTCGGGTTCTTCAAAGCAAAGGACACCATGATATCGAGGATCATTTTTAAGAGTCGCGAGAGCTAACATCCGTAGAGTGCCATCAGAAAGTACTCTTGATGAGAAGGAGGATTGATCTTGCGTTGTTGCCTTGATAATGTATTGATTGCGTGCCTGATCTTTTTCTACCTCTATTTTAAGAATACCAGGAACTAAGTTTGCCAGATCGCTAGAAACGTCGTTAAGACTCCAAGGGTCTTCTGCTTGCATTCGTGCGAGTGCGGTTGCCAGGTTGTTTCCTTCAGGTGAAATAATGGGTGAAGCAAGCATCGGACTGGGGAAACGTAACACTTCTGGATTTAATTGCAAAAACCTCCAGTTGCGAATCTCTTCTCGAGCGGCAAAGGCATGTGGAAACTCCGTATTGGTAACCCCACTTAGTACTGTTCGCTCAATCTTTTCCGCGACCGAAGATTTCCGTCCTCCATGCCCATCCTGATGTAAATTGATTGTACTTTGTCCACTATCCGCTGCATCTGTCGAAATGAAAGATGGCCGACCACCAGTGAGTTTTGGTAGCCACTTATTTTGGGTTGAAAGCCCATGTCGCTTACACCAGCTATCATCAGATCGTGGAATGGCCCTCAAAGATTCATGCGTCACATAGAGCCTTTCCAACTTCTGTTCATCTGCACGACGGGATATTTCCAGTTCATAACGCATGCGTGTATATTTCAGTTCTGCTTGAGCACCCCAGCTATCTTGTATATTACGATCAACAAGAATCTCAACCGCCATGGTCATTTTATCGACAGAACGTCCATTAGGAAAGGTAGTGAACAATTCTATGGCATCACCACGTAGCTCCTGAAAAGCCGAACGTAAGTCAGTATCCACCAAGCGTGATAAGAGATGTAACGCATCAAATAAATTGCTCTTACCTGCACCATTCGGTCCAACAATCACTTGAAAGGGAGACAATTCTAATTTAAAGTCTTGAAATGTTTTAAATCCATTCAGTTCAATAAGTGTAATCAAGAACTTATGTACCCCCTTCTTTAGAAAGTTCAAATCTTTTCTCAAGCATTCTGCCGTGACTCTAGTGTAGCAGGTATTTCTTTGCTTTTCAATGAACGACACAAGTGGTTCTGCTATCGCCCACGGGCGATAGCAGAACCACTTGTGTCGTTCATTTGTTGTTCCTTAGTCCCGCGAGCGGAAGATGTTCACGCGGCGGTAGGGTTCTTTGCCGCGGCTGCGGGAGGTGAGGTTATAGC
>JBPCJY010000219.1:0-3661 GCA_051004815.1 Ktedonobacteraceae bacterium | reverse complement strand
GAATTAGATCAAGGGGCATCCAAAGCGGTTTCGTTTTTGCACAATCGCGCCGATTAGTATCATTCCAATAAGAGGAATCCGCTTGAGAAGCCAAAAAGTATTTTTTAATTCACACCAAACGTTTAATCCATTGGCTCGGCCTCGTACCAGTTCTTGCCAACTTTCATCTCCACTTTGATGGGGACATCGAGCTTAGCAACTCCCTCCATCATCGACTTCGCCAGGCGTTTGATACGCTCAAGCTCCTCAACGGCCACCTCGAAGACCAGTTCATCATGCACCTGGAGAATCATGCGCGTCTTGAATTGTTTCTCTTCAAGGGCGTGCTGAATACGTATCATGGCAATCTTAATCAGGTCGGCATTGGCTCCCTGGATGGGCATATTGATTGCTTCACGTTCGAGGGCTTGCCGTTCAACGAAGGGAAGCGTGTGCATATCAGGAATGAAGCGTTTGCGCCCATAGAGCGTGTTGACATACCCTTGCAGTCGGGCCTGATTGAGCGTGCTATCAACGTAGCCCTTGATATTGGGGAAGGTCTCGTGATAGCGTTTGATGAACTCCGAGGCTTCACTATTGGTCATGCCGGTGATTTGCGCCAGGCCAAAGGCCGATTGACCGTAAAGCACGGCGTAGACCACTGTCTTAGCCAGGCGGCGTTGATCTTTGGTCACTTCGGCAGCGGGAACATTGAAGAGGGATGCTGCCGTGATAGTATGAATGTCCTCGCCACTACTGAATGCCTCGACCAGCCGTGGTTCGTGCGTGATATGAGCCAGGATGCGCAACTCGAACTGTGAGTAATCGGCGGTGAGCAGCACATAGCTGGGATCAGCAATGAAGGCGCGACGAATTTGTCGCCCCACCTCAGTACGCACAGGTATGTTTTGCAGGTTAGGGTTACTTGATGAGAGGCGTCCACTGGAAGCTACCGTCTGATTGAATGAGGTATGGACGCGTCCCGTGACCGGGTCCTTCAGTGCCAGCAAGCCGTCTACATATGTTGACTTGAGCTTGCTAAGCTGGCGGTATTCCAGCAGATGATCGACCATCGAATGCTTGCCGCGCAGCCCTTCGATCACATCGGCACTGACAGAGTAACCCGTTTTCGTCTTCTTACCGGAAGGCAACTTGAGTTCACCAAAGAGAATCTCGCCTAACTGCTTGGTGGAGTTGATATTGAACTGGTGTCCAACCGAGTCGTAAATCTCTTTTTCGAGCACATGAATTTGCTCTGCCAACCGTGCTTCGAGCGCGACCAGGAAGTTGGCATCAAGAGCTACGCCATACATTTCCATTTGTAGTAGCACGGGCAAAAGTGGCAACTCGATGCTGTTGTAGAGGTCTACCAGACTGTGCTTGCGTAAATCTTCTTTGATCACCGCGACGAGGCGCAGCGTCATATCGGCATCGGCTCCCGCGTAATCCGCTGCTGCACGGATGGGAACCTGGGACATAGAGATTGTCTTGCTGCCAGTACCAATCAGTTGGGAGATCGGCGTCATCACGATGCCGAGCCGTTGAAAGGCCTGATCTTTGAGTCCCAGCCCACGCCGCCCAGGATCGGTTAAGTACGCGCCCACCATGCTATCAAAGGCCAAGCCACGAATGGAAATACCATTGCGCACCAGCAGAAGCATATCGAACTTGGCGTTATGCATGTACTTCTGTACGCGAGCATCTTGTAGTACAGGCCGCAGCTTTGCTAAAACATAATCCAGTGGCAGTTGTGTGCCAGGCTCTGGACTTTCAAGCGTGGGGAGATGCCCAACGGGGATATAATAGGCCTCGCCCGCCGCCATGCTGAACGATAAACCGACCAGTTCGGCGTGCCATGGGTCTTCAGAGGTGGTCTCCGTGTCGAACGCAAATGCGCCCGCGTCATACATACTTTTAACAAGTACCTGCAAAGCTTCCTCTGTATTGACGATCAGCGTACTGGTCGATGGTTTGGAGCCATCGTCATGAATGCGAAACGAGGCTGTAGGCGGTTGACCATCTGTAGCTGTCATACTGGGCAGCCGCAGTTTGCGTACAACCTCCTGCGTCGATTCCATCACGCCAAAAAGACCAAGCTGTATGGGATCATTGTCTGCGGGTACTTGATTGGTCGTATCTCCATCGCCAGCTGTATTTATAGTCGCCTGCTCGGTCTTGCTCGCGGTGGCGAATTGCATCTCCACGGTACTCGAAGTGGGTGGAGGTGGTGGTGTCAGGATAGGGACGATGCCAACGGGCGGAGCTAACAGGAGTTCTTCATTCTGCTCTGGAATTGGCTCCGTCTGCTTACGTGGTGCCTTCACAGTGGTATCGCTGGCCTGGTCGGTGGTTTGATCGCTAGTCTCACCGGCTGCTTCATTTTCTGGAGCTGCGATGCCCAGTTGGCGGAAGAGCGTCAATACTCTCTCGACCATGGTGCGGAATTCCAGTTCGCGAAAAATTGCCAATACCTGGTCACGGTTCATCTGCCCAACACGGCAAGCCGCTAAATCTAGCTGGACAGGGACATCGCAGACAATGGTGGCCAGATATTTGCTATCTTTGGCCTGCTCGACATAGTCACGCAGCAGTTTTTGCTCTTTGGGCTTTAAGTCGTCGAGATGCGCGAGAATGCCCTCCAGGTCTCCGTAGTCGGCAATCAGTTTGCTGGCCGTTTTTTCACCGATGCCAGGAACGCCTGGGATGTTATCGGACTTATCACCAACCAATCCTTTGAAGTCGGGCAGTTTGACAGGCACAAAGCCATAACGCGCCATCACGGCATTTTCGTCGTACTCTGTCACCTCGCTAATGCCTCTTTTCGCGACCTTGACCATGACGTGCTCGTTGACGAGCTGCAAGGTGTCCATGTCGCCTGTATAGATAATTGTTGCCACCCCTTGCTGGTACGCCTGCACCGAGAGGGTGCCGAGCACATCATCGGCCTCGAACCCCTCTTTTTCATAGATGGGGATGCCAAAGGCCCGCACAACTTCGCGGATGCGCCCGAATTGTGGCCGCATATTGTCAGGCAGAGAAGGTCGCTGCGCTTTATATGCGCTATAGTGCAGGTGGCGGAACGTGGGTGCGGGAAGATCAAAGGTCAGTGCGATATACTCTGGTTTCTCTTCGGTCAGTGCTTTCAAGAGCATGGACGTGAAGCCAAAAATGGCATTGACCGCTTCGCCGCTTCTATTGGTAAGTTGTTCGGGTACAGCGTGAAAGGCGCGATGCACCATTGCGTGTCCATCGATCAAGACCAGTTTTTTGCGCTTGTTTGGCGGAACTTCTCCTGTTTCCGTTGCCAGCCCCTCTTTGTCATCTATTGGCTTGATTGTCATTTTGCTTCGTCCTTTTGCTACTGAAATGCCGCTGCTTATAGTCTGTTCGTTTTCATTTGAAATACCGCCTACGGCGGGAAAGGGTGAAATGGTTAAGGATTGGCAAGTGGTTCAATCCCTAATCAGGGCGACCGTCCGCAACCAGGGCGACCGCCAGGGTCCTTGCACGGGGAGGGTTTTTGCACCACTCAGTTCCCGCCCCTTGTCATGCTGGGCTTCGCCCCGTTCCCGCCGCCTGTCATTCCGAGCGCCGCGAAGGATCTGTCGTGGTGCGGAGATTCTTTTCGGCGCTCAGAATGACAGGTGGTGACCGGCGGCGACGGGCGGTGACCGGCGGCGAC
>JBPCJY010000218.1:0-7034 GCA_051004815.1 Ktedonobacteraceae bacterium | reverse complement strand
GGGTCGCCCCTACTATACTACGGTGCCTGTAGAGCCCGCCATGCGTGTATAGTAGGAGCGACCCTGGCGGTCGCCCTGGCAATAATTCACAGACCCTGCTACTAGTTCGCTAGTCTTCACATGATGGGTGGCAGCTATGTGTAGGGACAGGGGCTGGGTCGTGGCGGCGGCGGGGGCCTTGTGCCTGTCCGGGGTGGTGCGGCAACTTTAGACTTCTCGTGCTGCCTCCATGCAAGTCACCCCTTGCGCACCAACCAGTGCGCTATGGCGTTCGTCAGGCGCAAGGATCATGCAATCGCCAGGAGCTAGCTCTACATTCGTCTCCTTGTCTGTCGTATCGTGCAGCATAAAACGAATGGAGCCCTTCACACAGTAGAGTACCTTTTCATAGCTATGGCTATGCAGCGCGTAAGTGACTCCTGGGCCATTCGACCAACTATATGGGCGCAATCCCTCCGTCTGCATAAGATGCCATACAGTTTGCTCTCGCGGTGCTTCTGGCTCTTGCCACCGAATAATACGCATATTTTTCCCTCCTAAAAAATCTTCTTGTACCTATTTTACCGCCCACAGTGGTAAAATAGGTACAAGGGCCTTCATCCTTCTACCGGGAGAAAGGGCTTCAAAATTCATGCCGCGTTTCCTCACAAAATTCGTGGAAGGTTGACAGGGCAAGAGGTGCGAACTTAGGAGGGTTGCTTCGAGGTCGACCCTTTGGCATCCCGCTCCCGAAGAGAATAGTTGTGACTTTGTGACGGTTGTGACAATGAGAATTAGTGATGGGTGGGATGATGAGAACGCTTGAGACATTGGGACATTGGGGACATCTTCACTGATCTAGTTTTCAAGGGTTCAGTCCACTGGTTCTCAGGGGTCAATCCATTTGAGACGCTTGAGACATTTGAGACGTTGGACATTTTCACTGATCTGGTTCTCAGGGGTTCAGTCCACTCCACCATTTGAAACACTTGAGACGTTGGGACACTTGGGACACGTCTTTTTTGCTGGTTGAACTAGCAAGGGATGATGGTAGGAAAGAGACCTTGGTGGGTGCTGAAAATGGCTAATTTGTGATGCCCTTATTAGGAAGAGTATAGCATATTTTTAAGTAGCAAGCAAGAGGTGAATGCCATCTCCAAAAAAGCATACTTGCTTTAACCACAACCGAGGGGTACAATACTATTCTAACCCCAACACACATGTCGTAAGCTCTGAAAGGAGATTGTCTGCCCATGAGCACGACAAAGATAGCCGCCGCCCTTTTCCAGTTGCAACAACTGGACCTCGAACTGGAACGTCTGCTAGCCGAACAGCAAGCAATCGCACAATCTCTCCAGGGCAACGCCACCTTGCAGAAGGCACGCACGGAACATACCCGTGCGCAACAGCAACTGCACTCTGGCTTGCAAGCACAGAAAGAGGCCGAGTGGGCACTGGAAGAACTCAGTCAGCGTCTCGCCACCCATGAGCAACGCCTCTACGGTGGAACGGTGATCAATCCCAAGGAATTATCTACGTTACAACAAGAAGTACAACGTCTACGCGCCCAGCACAGCCGCCAGGAGGATATGGCCTTGGAGGTGATGGATTCCGCGGAGTCGCTACAAGAACAGGCACGCCAAAAATCCGCCGCATTGCAGCAAGCGGAAGAGCAATGGAAGCTCGCAAGTGCCTCGATAGTCGCCCAACGCGACAAATTAGCAACCCGACAACAAGAGGTACAAGCAAAACGTGCGCAACAAGCCGCCAGCATCGATGCTGCCTATATCACGCGCTATGACGCGATGCGGCGCACCAAACAAGGACGAGCCGTCTCAAAGGTGGAGCAAAATTCCTGCCAATGGTGCCGCGTAATTTTGACCCCCAGCGAACTACAACGCGTCCGCAGCAGCGAGCAACTACAAACCTGCTCCAACTGCGGACGCATCTTGTATTATGATCGGTAGATTGATTTAAAGTCGATGGCTGATCTGAGATGAATGTCCATGGTGACCGTGCGGTCACCATGGACATTCATCTCAGATCAGCCATCGACTTTACTAGCCTTTGTAGCCTAGCTGTCTGGCTTTTTCGTATGCTTGTTGTGCTTCCGTTTTCCTTCCAAGTTTATCAAGAGTGACACCTTTACTTTGGTAGGCAAAGGCATCGTTGGGATCGAGGCGAATGGCTTGCTCGTAGGCGGCTAGCGCTTCTGGATATCGTTGGAGATAATAGAGAGCGAGACCTTTACCATTGTAATAGTTGGCATTGTTGGGATCGAGGCGAAGGGCTTGCTCGATGGCAGCCAGTGCTTCGGTGTATCGTTGGAGATTACAAAGAGCAACATCTTTGTTATTGTAGTAGTTGGCATTGTTAGGGTCAAGGCGAATGGCTTGCTCGTAGGCGGCTAGCGCTTCTGTGTATCGCTCAAGATTACGTAAAGCAACACCTTTATCATTATAGAAGCCCGCGTTGTTGGGGTCGAGGCGAATGGCTTGGTCGCAGGCCACCAGTGCTTCTTTATATTGCTTAAGGCCATTTAGAGCAATACCTTTGTTACTACAGGCTATAGCATTGTTGGGATCGAGGTGAATGGCTTGTTCGTAAGCAGTCAGTGCATCGGCGTATCGTTGGAGGTTATAGAGAGTAGTCCCTTCCTTCACCCATTCTTTTGAAGTCTTTTGAAGTGCTTGTAGTGCAGTCAGAAAGACACGCACATCAGTATGGCGGTTGGCCCGGTCTTTGGCCATGGCAGTGAGAATGGCCTTTTCTAGATGTGAGGGGATAGTTGGATTAGACTGTGAGGGGGCATCGGGTTCAACATGGGCATGTTGATAATGAGCAGCATAAATAGGTACACCCTCTAATTCAAACGGTTTGTGTCCGGTGACGAGTTCATAGGCAATGCAGCCGAGTGAGTATTGATCGCTCTTCACACTAACTTTGCCTTCAAACATTTCGGGGGCCATATAAGCAGGAGTGCCAGCATTGCCTACGTCTCTGGTGTGGGCTGATGACAGAATGGCTGCGATGCCAAAATCGGCAAGCACGGCTTCGCCTTTGGCGTTGAAGAGGATGTTGTCAGGCTTGAGGTCGCGATGGACGATGTTCTGCTGGTGAGCATAGTGCAGAGCTTCGCCGATCTGGGTGAGCAGCGTGATGGCTTCATCAATGGGAAAAGGTTGGCCTGGGTTTTTGTCGAGACGGTCTTGCAGGGAGCCGCCAGGGGCGTATTCCATGACGATGTACGGGAGGTCTTCTTGCATACCAGCATCGAGAATGGGCAAGATATGGGGATGGCTAAGCACGTTGAGGAGTTGCGCTTCCTGGATGAAGCGTTCGCGCTCCTTGGGCGAGAAGAGGGAGGCACGCAGCAGCTTGATCGCCACCTGCGGCCTATTCGCGAAGAAAATATGCTGCGCCAGGTATACATCCCCAAAACCACCTCGACCCAGCGGCGAGACAATGCGGTAATTGCCGCCAATCTGTTTGCCACTCTGCTTATTTTCGTCTCCTGCCATAACATACTCCCCTTGCTTTCTATGCTCTCCATCAAAGCTTGCAGTGCTTAGCGATGCACCTTTAGTATAACGGTGGTTGCTGTGATTTGGCAAGATAAGAAAAGGTTTTGCCTTTCGCTTCATTCTCAACCAACCTGATAAAAACGCCTGCTTGCAAAGACATTTGGAGAGAAGAGTTCCCGTGAGCGGACTGGAGAGATGTCCTGGCTGTCATTCTGAGCGGAGCGAAGAATCTGTCTGCTGGCCGACCAGAGATTCTTCCCCTTCGTTTCACTCAGGGCTTCGGCTTCTGCGCTCAGAATGACAGCCCTTCTCTCCAAATATCTGTGCTTGCACGCTACCCTTGACATCCATTACGCTATCTTGTACTCTATAAACAAGAAAAATGTTCGCATAAGTTCTGGATTTTCCAGTTAACGAGGAGGTGCAGGTATATGAGAAAGCACGTTTATACACCAATTGTGCTTGTATGCACCCTGTCTACCCATCCGAGGGGTATGAGCGAACCTGCCAGTCGATACGTGTTTGTGTGATCGCCCGGATCGTACAGACTAACCCAAGCAAACGAACCCGCAACTGGCATCCACCTCATGGTAGAACCATCCTCACTCCCTCCGCATGGTAGACAAACAACAGAGACACCGCAACCGCGTGAAACCATGTTTTTAATTCTCCTGGAGGGAAAGCATTGATTAATGACCCGGAAACACTTACCGGAGTAGTGCTCAACGGAGCACATGGCATTTATGATGTCCACACGGACAATGGCATTTTACGCTGCACATTACGTGGCAAACTCAAGAAAGCCTTCGCACAGGCTCAGTCGGCCAAGTCCATGGGCAAAGTGCGCCCACGTTTTGACAAAATTCTCGCCGAAACCACGCGCCCTGAACGCATGGAACGACGGGATAGCAGCGAAACTCCCTTACCGGCACGTCTCTCGGTCGGCGACTATGTGAAATTGCGTCGCCTGGATGCCAATACCGGCATGATCGAGGAGATTTTACCGCGCCAGAGTGCGCTAACACGCAAGGATAGTGGCTCGACCGCGAAAAAAGTTATTCAGCAGACCATGCTCGCTAACCTTGATCAAGTCGTGCTGGTCTTTGCCACGGCCCAACCTGAACCACACTTTAGTATGCTTGATCGCTACCTGGCCATCTGTGAGGCGGCGGAAATTCATCCCATCATCTGCCTGAACAAGGTTGATCTGCCACACGAGGAACGTGTTGATCTTGCGGCTAACCTGTATAGTCGGCTGGGCTATACAGTGATCTGGACGAGCACGCATACTAACGCAGGCATTGACCGGCTACGCGCTTTACTGAAAGACCATACCTCTCTCTTTACCGGCCCATCAGGCGTAGGTAAATCCTCGCTGGTGAACACGATTGAGACGGGGATGGCTATTCGCACTGGCCTGGTGAGTGATGTTACTGGCAAGGGTAAGCACACCACCACCGGCTCGCAACTCTACCCCTTATCGGGTGGTGGTTGGTTGGCCGACTCGGCGGGTATCCGTGCCCTCGCAGCATTGAATATTCCACCTGACGAACTGCCGCGTTGCTTCGTCGAGTTTCGCCCTTACCTGGGCGAATGTCTCTATAGCGATTGCCAGCATGTTGACGAAGAGGGCTGCGCCATCCTCCAGGCCGTCAACGATGGCGTCATCAACGAGCGCCGCCATAAAAGCTACGTGCGTATGCTGACAGGGGAAGAGCGATAGCTAGCCAAAGGCCATTCGTCCACTAGCTTATCCAACGCAGTTGCTCGATTACACCAGTGCTATCTTTGGTAGCACTGGTGGAGCTTGCTGTATGCAAGTAACCTATAAGAAATTCTTCTATCGTAGAGGACCAGGCAACTTTATCCTTCTCCAAAGCTAATCCTAACTGTTCAAATTCATGATGCGCTCTTGCTAGCAGTGCTTGCTTATCTATAAGATTGAAGAGCGATACGAGATCAATACGTTGAAGTAGTTTCTTCGTAATTGGACGCTTCGCATCAAGAAAGGCTACAGCATTAATCAGGCCAAGGCATAGTGGATCATTGAGTAAGCTTGCCAGAAATACTGCATCCTGGACAGAGTAGCAAGGAATAAAATAGCATGTGTCGTCAAGCATAACGGGTTTTCCTTCAACAGGGCCAATAACCCTGAATCTCGGCTGTTTGTGAAAACCAGAAATGCTTACTTTATATGGCGCGAAGGAGTAGTCACCAATGCCAAAGATAGCGAACGGCGGTTGATTCTCATATATTGAAGATTTCCTCTGCTCAAATACCTTTAAATGGTTAGTAAGATAACTCCACAGTCGAGGTGCATGGTATTTCAAACGATACGTATCATCCCCTAACCGTTTCTGCGTTACTATAACTGCTCTTTTTAAGCCTTTATCTAATCCATGGTATACATCCGAGCCTTTAAGCAATGGATAAACATACTCTGCTTCAACAATCACTGTCTCGGCAAGCTTATTTTTAAGCTTGCCCATAGTGTCATAGTTGAGCTCCATCACTGAAGCCGCGTCATGTTTTAACCCTTGCCGCCATACCAGAGGGCAAATCCCATCAATAGCAGCTACCATTGTATATGTCTGTACATCAGCAACTAACTGTTTACCCACAATACCAAGCATAGATGTTGGCAGAGTTGTATGAAGATTTGGGTAGACAGGTGCTTCATATACTCGTTTACCCGCTCCAATCTGTATGCAAAATAGACAGGCATCAACCGCTGCCCCAAACCATTTTTTTGCATCTATCATATACATAGCTGCTTCTGTGACAGGTAAGCTAGTATCAAATGCAAATTGCAAAATGTTACGTGCCACGGCAGTTTTGCATAAAAGCGCAATAAATGGCTGCTCCTCTACCAGTTCCTCCATAAGTTTGAGCCAGATATGCTCAGCTATATCAAAGTTTGATCCACCAGTACGAGCCTCCATACCTTTTAGTTTTTTTATATTTGTTTTTTGCGGTAAGTTAGTACTGTCGAGCATACCTAATTCAGAGTTTGTAACCCAGGGCGGATTTCCTACAACCAGTAGAGGCCCGGTTGTGTTCCATTGTAAATCTCGATGAATATCAAGGTCAAAGATATTCGCTTGTCTTACAACAACCTGAGTTGATAAAGAGTATCCAGCCAGCAGCCGCACATTGAGAAGATGTTGCTCCTGAATCTCAAGTGCCTGAATCTCACAAGGAGGGGTAGCCAGCTTGAGTAAACCTTCAACAAAGTTTCCACGCCCACAGGTTGGCTCAAGCACTCGTGACCATGTTTTACCAGAAGCGTAAAGACGCTCTAGTACAGCCATAACCAACGTAGATGGTGTTTGAAAGTCGCCAAAATCTCTATTCAAGGAGATCCCTCATCTAAATATCCTCTTTATAATTGACGCAACTTTTGTTGCTGCCCTGCAATCCAAGGCCTGTGAACGATTACCGATGATACAATGGTGGGTGCCAGGCGACCGCGAGGGTCGCCCCTACTATACGACGTTGCCCGTTCTACTTGTATTGCGTGTATAGTAGGGG
>JBPCJY010000217.1:0-8350 GCA_051004815.1 Ktedonobacteraceae bacterium | reverse complement strand
GAAATCTGGCGGAAGTTTCCAAAACAGTTGCTGGAACCAAAGATACCCAACGAAGACACGCAGCAAGGCAAGCCCTATCATGCTGCGCTCACTGAGCGTGATAGGGGCAACGCTCGCTCCTCGTTCCTCTGCTTGTACAGCGGCTACATCCTCCTGATCGCGCGCTGATGACGAAATACTCATACGTTCGCTTGCTCCTTTACGTTGTTCATGAGAAAGAAAAGATAGATACAGTGATGTACACGTAAAAACAGTCTACTATTTGCAACGCAAAACATATGGCATAAGGAGCATACTCATAGTCTTTTTCCCGCTTCCCAACTCTACGTTTGTTTGGAAGGTAGTGTGCAACGTTTTCCCTCACAAGACGTGTAATATTTATGGTGCGGATAGGCATTCTCAGCAACGAGAAAAACCATGTATACTTTGAATGGTGAAATAGGTTAATGCGAGCCATAAAGCAAAGGTGAGATATGCCTCTTCTAAAAAGCTGGTTTGTAGCATGGTCTACAACTTTGCGACAAATGTGGAATGCTATTGTGCGCATTGATCGCTCCCAACTCACTATCGCGACGGCCATACGCAGTACACTAGGCTTTGTTCTCCCACTGATAATTGGTTTGGCGACGGGTCATCTGCTCGAAGGCGTGGCGATGGCTGGTGGAGCAGCTGGACTTGGCGCGGTGGGTCTTACCTATACCTACCATGTGCGTATAAGGACAATGTTGCTGGCTAGCTTGGGCGTCGCTGTATCCGCCTACGTCGGTGGCGTGACTGGCCATATTGACTGGCTCGCTATTCTGGTTGTGGGAGTCTGGGGCGTTGGGGCGGGATTCCTCGTGGCCATTAGCCAGAGAGCTATGATTATCGGCCTCCAATCCACCGTTGCGCTAATTATTCTCGCCCATTTTTCGGTGAACCCGCTACAAGCACTGGGGCAGGCGGGTCTGATGTTCGCGGGTGCCCTGTTGCAGACACTCCTGGCGTTTATACCATTTCCCTGGCAGCGTTTTGGTGCTGAACGAGCCGCTCTTTCCACCGTCTACCAGGTGCTGGCCGATACCGTAGAATATCCCACCGATAGCGACGTTGGGCAGCAGGTTCGAGAAGTATTCGTGAAAGCTGGTGATGTGCTGACCGATAGCCATCCGCGCAGCCAGCAAGGGAGCATATTCTATGGCTTGCTTGAAGAGGCCGATCATATCCATCTCACATTGATTGTGTTGATGAGCATCCGTCAGCATTTGCTGGCCGATGAGCAGCAGCAGAAGGAGTGCATACAGCAACTAGAGCGTATCATGAAAGCATCAGTTACTGTCCTACGAGGGATTGCCACTATGCTGCACCCAGCACACACACTTGTCAATCTTACCGCGTCATACCAAATCATTGAGGAGGCGATGGACGCGCTACGACAAAATGACATGCGAGATTATGCCGGGAACAATGTTTCGCAAACATTGCTCTATTGTGAAGCATTGTGCCACCAACTACACACCGCGGAGGTCATAGCACAGTCATGGCGCGATACGCGGAACATCTCTTTTCCGGTGAGTATTCCTGAGCAACCCGATCTGCGACTGCGGACCCCCCTCTCTATTCTGCGAGCTAATCTCACGCTGCGTTCAACAGCTTGCCGCCACGCTATTCGCCTGGGCGTAATCCTGGCGATTGCTACCGCTCTCTACCGCATATTTCCGCTCCAGCGCGGCTACTGGATACCACTGACCGCACTTATCGTGCTCAAACCCGATTTCACCACAACATTTACCCGTGGGGCTGCTCGTTCAGTCGGCACAATACTCGGCGCATTACTGACGACCTTGCTCGTCTCTTTGCTCTTGCCAACTGACCGCGTGCTGATCCTACTGGATGCATTGGCCGCTTTTATAGCTTTTACCTTCCTCAATGTGAACTATGCTATCTTCTCATCCTTTCTCACGATAGAAGTTGTTATCTTGCTTACCTTCGTTGATCCACGACCGTTTGTGACTACCTTTGACCGCACACTTGATACAGTAATTGGCGGCGCCTTGGCTCTGCTGGCCTACGCGCTTTGGCCTACATGGGAACGCACACGCGTGCCGGAGAAGATCGCGGCCCGACTCGAAGCTCTGCGCCGCTACTTTGATGCTGTAATGGCTGCCTATGCTCACCCCACTGAATATGATGCTCCGACAATGCAACACCTGCGCCAGGAAGCACGACTGGCACGCACAAATGCCGCAGCTTCGGTCGAACGCGCACTCAGCGAACCAGTTCTTTACCACACAGACCCTGATACAGCCCGTGGCCTACTGGCTGGTACAGACCTCCTTGCTAAAAGCATCCTCGCGCTCGACGCCTACCTGCTCAATACCCCTACTCATCAACCGTTTCTCGCCGTAACACCATTCGCCACGGAAGTTGATGTAACCATGACTTCACTGCTAACCACTGTGTACGGTGGAGAGAAGATCGCGGTACCCACGAAATTAGAGAAAGAATTGCACACCTTGGAGAATGTGAAGCATGCGGATGCCGATGAGACGAACAAAATTGATTGGGAGAGCGGAACCGATAGCGATAACGGGGTAGATACCGAACTCAATTTTGTGGTAGCTGAAGCGAGGCACATTGTTAACAGCCTCAATGCCATAAGGCAATTATTGTCCGGAAGACTCACAAAAGCCCTGTAGGGGCCGATTTATCGCGCCCACCGCCGATTTATCGGCTCGGCCCCGCCCATCTATTGACGTGTTTATATACAATGGTATAGTATATACTCTAGAATCAACTGAAAATAGAAGGAGAGATAGTATGCCCAAATGGGAATACCTCGAAGTCAATTTAACAATTTTTGGCTTCAATAATGCTAATATAGCTGCCCAGTTTGTAAACGGTCAGCCATTGAAGGATTGGAAGCGCGTTCCACTGAATGAGTTTATCAATCGACTTGGTGCGGATGGCTGGGAAATGTCGGGTACAATCAGTATCACGTATGGAGGTCATAGTGCTCTCTTCTTCAAGCGTCCTAAGCCGTAATATCATGTAGAAGTGAAAATAGCACTTTAGTTCAACCGCCTCGGATAAATTGACTCACTCGCTGAAGAGACATATACTCATATGGTACCGTTTTTCGTAACACTGGGAACGAAACGGGCTTTTTGGCTGTACCAATAAACGTCAGGAAGTGTTATCCTGAAGGAACTATTTAGAAGGAGCGCAGCGGGTGAGGAAAAGAACGGCAGCATTGTATGTATTGATCCTGCTGCTAGTGCTGCTGGGTTTAACGAATGTGGCTCGCTTGCGCCTGGCGGATTTGGCAAGTTGGGTAGTGAACACAGCACCGACGGTTATTCCCAGTCTGCGCGAGTGGCAAGGCGCAAGCGGTACATTTACCCTGGTGGGGACTTCACGCATTGTGGTAGACCCTTCTTATACCAGTCAATTGCAAGATACTCCGCAGGTTTTTCAAAGTGATTTACTCGCTATAACTCGCCATAAGCTCCCAATTGTCGTTTCACGTTCTCCAGTCACAGGTGATTTTTTTCTGACGGTAAGCAATGCCGATCATGAGCTTGGCAGTGAGGGCTATCGTCTCAAGATAGCTGATTATGTCACGATCAGTGCGTTGACGCGTACAGGCGTTTTTTATGGCACGCGCACGGTCTTGCAAATCTTGCTGCAAGACCCCACCCAAACACAAATGCCACAGGGAACGGCGCGAGATTATCCCAAATATGCGGAGCGCGGCTTTATGCTCGACGCCGGACGCAAGTTTTTCTCCATTACGAGCCTGGAAGACTACGTCAAACTCATGGCGTGGTATAAGATGAACGATTTCCAAATTCACCTGAATGATAACGAGATCGGCGGAGGAGATAGCCCTGATTGGATGCATAAGTACGCGGCGTTCCGCCTCAACAGTGATCGTTTCAAGGGGTTAGCGGCGTCCGATGGCTCCTATACCAGGCAGGATATTCAAGCCTTAGAGGCAGTTGCTAAGTCATATGCTGTCACGATTACGCCAGAGATTGATGCCCCGGCCCATGATCTGGCATTGACGCAATACCGTCCCGACCTCGCCAGCCAGCAATACTCGAAGGAGATGCTCGACCTGAACAATCCCGCTACGTACACTTTTTTGAATAGTATGTGGGACGAGTTCCTGCCGTGGTTTACTGGGCCGCAGGTGCATATTGGTGCCGATGAATACGACAAGCGTGACGCGGACAAGTATCGGCAATTTATTAACACGTATGCCGCTTACCTGGAGAGCAAGGGGAAGACCGTCAGGATGTGGGGCAGTCTCTCAGAGTTACAGGGCAGTGTGAAGATAGATCACAACATTATTATTGATGATTGGAGTAATCGCTGGGCCAACCCGGTAGATATGGTGAAGCAGAGCTTTTATATCGTCAATGCCAACGACAATCTGCTCTATATCGTGCCCAAGGCTGGCTACTTCCATGACTACCTCGATACGCAATTGCTGTACGAGCAATGGGAGCCATACATCTTTGATCTGTCTAATCCCGCGCTAAATCTCTCACCCAATGATCCACATGTATTAGGAGGCATGTTCGCCGAATGGAACGATAAGCTGGGCAGCGTGGTCAGCGACGCCGATGTATATGACCGCGTCGAGCCAGCCATGCAAACCGTGGGCGATAAACTCTGGAGCGGCCCCACCCCCGACATCAGCTATGAGCAGTTCGAGGTGACAGCCACTATTCTTAGCGCAGTGCCAGTGCCGGGAACGCATTTCGCGGCATAAGGAGATAGTTGATATCGTCGCATGTATGGTACAATAGGCTGAGAGCAGTCGATAGACTGGCCAGCGGATGAGCAAGGAGCAAAGACTATGGTAGCTGATAAATCACAGATGAGCGACGGCATCTACATGACCGTCGAGCAATACCTCACGCTGGATGAAGCGACCGACGCCAAGTACGAGTACGACAATGGCTACGTGTTTATGCTGCGCCCGCCGTCTAGTGCCTATGATGACCAGGCCGCGATTGATATGGCTGGCGGGAGTGTGGCCCATGCGGATATCTGTGCGCAACTCACCTATCTTCTCGTAGGATCACTGCGAGGCAAGCCATGCCGCGCCTACACCAGTGATGCACGCATGAAGCTGGCCGAGCGTCAGTATTACTACCCTGATATCACTGTGGCCTGTGGGCCACAAAGCGGATCCATGTTGCAGAATCCCACCGTGGTGATTGAAGTGCTCTCCCCGGCCACCCAAAAGCGCGACCGCGGTGCCAAGTTCAGGACGTATCAGACGCTGCCAAGCGTGCAGAAATATATGCTCGTGAGCAGCGAATACCAGGCCATTGAAGTTCATCGGCGCGAGGGCAACTTCTGGCGTCAGTACCACTATCGCATGGGCGATCTGGTCGAACTCACCAGCATCGGCGTCCGTTTCCCCTTTGACGAGGTGTATGACGGGATAGAACTCTGAGCACCCCCCAGCAGCAACAACAAATCCCAATACACCTCACTGAAGAACGCAGCAAGCAACCGTAGGGGCCGATTATGCACTTTAACAAATTAACACGATGTATAAAATTGGCCTGTGCGCTGCTCTGGCTTCTTTGATACCTTGCGTTAATTTGTTAAACTGCATTATCGGCCTACTGGCTGAAACTCATTTAAATATATTGTTCCGCCCTTGCTTGCATCTCCCCCAGTGTCATAGAAGAGAGAACCTGTTTGACCGTTGGGACATGTACGGGGGCGACAGAGAGTTCACGAACACCTAAGCCGACCAGCAAAGGGATAGCTTCTCTATCGCTGGCTAATTGTCTGCAGACAGCAACGGGTATACCTGCGCGGCAGATTTGTGCGATGAGACGGAGGGTCGCCATTCCCAATGGTTTGGCGCGTTCTCGTACTTGCGTATTGGTTCGGTCAACGGCATAGGTGTATTGAATCAAATCGTTGGTGCCAATCGAAGCGAAATCAATAAGGCCGCGGAATTGATCGAGCGTGACAGCCGCCGCTGGCGTCTCAACCATAATGCCGAGTTGGATATGACCGACTCGTTGCCCAGCCCGTGCCAGGTCTTTTGTCGCCTGTTCGATCAGTGAACGCGCAGCCTCAACTTCTTGCGCTACCGTAATCATGGGCAACATGATGCGCAAGTCATGCCTGGCGGCGACGCGTAAAAGAGCGCGTATTTGGGGCAGAAAAACTTCTTCTGGTCGGTCGAGGGCCAGGCGAATGCCGCGCCACCCCAGGAATGGGTTCGCCTCTGCTGGTATATCCAGTCCAGGAACAGGTTTATCGCCACCGATATCGAAGGTACGCACAATGAGAGGTCGCTGTAGAACGGTGGCTACCTCCTCGTAGATGGCATACTGTGCTTGCTCAGTTGGTAAGCCATGCGCAGCGATAAGTTCTGTGCGAAATAGCCCTACACCTTCGGCACCCATCTCGACTACTTTCTGTGCCTCTGCCAGTGACCCAATGTTGGCAAATACTTCTACCCTGACCCCATCGGCAGTCATACCTGGGCGGTCGCGATAGACTTCTAGCTCTTGCTTATTACGTTGCGTGGTGGCCATGCGTGTCGCTGTTTCGACACGGGTGACTTCGTCGGGGGCAATAGTAACAGTGCCACGTTCGCCATCGACGATGAGGGTTGTGCCTTCCTCAATCTGGGTGAGCGCACCGGACACGCCAACCACGGCTGGAATATTCAGGCCCTGTGACACGATGGCGAGGTGTCCAGTTGCCGAACCTGTCTCTGTGACGACGGCTTGCAGCAGTGCGGGATCAAGGCCAACTGTTTCGGCAGGAGCGAGGTCTTGCGCGACAAGAATAGCCTTATGCGCAAGGCGTATCTCTAGCGACGTCCCTTGCAGCTCCGCCACGATACGGCGACCGGCTTCACGTACATCCTCCGCACGAGCCGCCAGGTAGGCATCGGGAAGGCTCGCGAGTTGTGCGGCATAGTCAGAAGCGGTATGCGTAATGGCAGCCTCGGCAGTAAGGCCAGCAGCGATGAGATCACCGGCTCCTCGTTTTAACTCAGGATCGTCCAACATTTCCCGTTGCGCTGCCAATATATCGGCGGTTGGCCCGCTTGCGCTGCTTCGCAGGGCATCCAGGCGGATCAAAGCCTCTCCAATGGCCTTTGCGAGACGTGATGTTTCGGCTGAGGCGTCCACGCTGCGTTGTGCCGTGACATCCACCGTCGGGACAGGACGGATGATGTGTGCTGGGCCGATAGCAATGCCGGGTGCTGCCGGTATGCCGTGCAGAGTCTTCAACCGAGGTCTCCCTCAAGTAGCGTAGCCAGTTTAGCCACTGCTGATGCGGCATCATCTCCATTGGCCTTGAGCACGACCTGATCCCTTGCTCAGCACCAAGCGTGAGGACGGAAAGAATAGACTTGGCGTTGACCGTCTTGTCGTTTTTTGTGACCGTAATCTGACTCTGAAATTCTTTCGCGTGCTGTACAAAGACGGCGGCTGGCCGTGCGTGCAAGCCCGACTTGCTGCCAATCGTGCCAGTTTGCCACTATAGAGGAATGAGAATTCTATCCCTCCCTTATGAAGAAAGAACTGCATGGCTACATGTGCATACTATACCTATCTATAGTCAATTTGTTAAGTCATCTAGACCACTATACAAGATAATGTAAAATTACTCTCTAGACTCTTCTTGGCGAAGTCTTACGTGATAAAGGGAGATATCATTTTCTAACGTCAGGTTATTCGCAGTAGAGCGACTAAGGAGAAAAAAACATGAGTACGACCCCCGATCCACGTATGCAGCCAGGCTATCAACAGCCGATGAACCAGGAACCTGTCTACGAGGGACAGCCCTATAGAGGAGATAATACTGTTCAATCATCCAATGTTGGCGGTGCATACTCGCAGAGCCAACATGAGAACTACGTAGACCCTCAAGGCAACCGCGTCGAAAATCGTATGGAAGTCTTTGAGGATAAAAACCAGAGCCGCGCCAATACCCGTTACTGGATCAGAACGATCATCTACTTTGTATTAGCCGTCCTGGAAATCATCTTATTGTTGCGCCTATTCTTCCGTCTATTCGGAGCAAACCAGGATAACGGCTTCATCACGTTCCTGTACAGCCTGAGCCATGTGTTTGTGACCGCCTTTAATGGCATTTTCCATGACCAGACGATAGGCAGTAATGGCGTTTTTGAAGTCTCAACGATTATCGCGATGATCGTGTATGCATTGTTGGCATGGGGCATCGTATCGTTGGGTAGGGTAATATTCGCTCCCGTTGTAACAGGACGGCAAAGCATGACAACGTCACGTCGTGGCCGTTTGTAATGCTGCTTCGCGCCCCGCACGAAAGGAGGAAGATGTGCTGGGGGGGG
>JBPCJY010000216.1:0-11745 GCA_051004815.1 Ktedonobacteraceae bacterium | reverse complement strand
TTGCCCCTGTTGCCTCCTGGTGATTGATCGTGATCTGAATGCTGCCATAAACATCACAGCGGTGGGATTACACCGCGTGGGTTTGCCCCAAGAAGCCCCTGCATTTATGCATGGGGAGTAATCACCGCAGCATAGTAGGGTACTGATCGTTGACAATGGGCCAGTAACTCAACCAATAACTGCCTTGTAGCGTCTGCCGTTTCACCCTGATGATCTTCTCTCACCAGGTCTTCATATATCGCGGGAAAGGAACTTCCCCTTAATCGATGATAGCCGAAGTAAAGCACTTTTCTAATATTCATCATTACCCCCTTACTACATAACCTGGCCTCAAAGGACAGCCATCAATATACCCTGAGGACATTATACAAAATTCGCAAACATAATCCACACGGTGATCGCTGGGGAAATCTGCTTGACATCTGCTCTCTCTTGCTTATAATAAGGAAATTGAAGTCTGTGCTGGATGAAGCAGACGAATAATAGAGAGGGAAATATTACCTATGGAACGTACTTTAGTGCTTATCAAACCTGATGCCGTGCAGCGGGATCTGATAGGTGAAATTATCAAGCGGCTCGAACACAAAGGGCTGAAGCTTGTTGGTATAAAAATGATCGCGTTGAGCGATGAACTACTGGATGAACACTATAGCCATCTCGTTGGGCGCGACTTCTTCGTAGAGATCAAGACGTTTATGCGCAGCACTCCGATCATCGCTTGTGTGTGGGAAGGCGTTGATTGCGTGAATACCGTGCGCCTGCTCTGTGGCATTACGAAAGCCCGTGAAGCCAGTCCCGGCACGATTCGCGGTGAACTAGCCATGAGTGTGCAGGCAAACCTGGTACACGCTTCCGATTCGGTAGAGACGGCTGAGGTAGAGGTGAAACGCTTCTTTAAAGCGGAAGAACTTTTTGCCTATGAAGATGTGCTTAGCCCCTTTATTTATTCGTCGCGAGAACGTTAACGCGTGTAGGAGCAAGAGACGAAATATCGTTCGGATTGGTTGACATGAAGACGCTGCAAGACGTATAGTGTCTTCGTAACATATCTATCTTACCTCGTTCCTCGTTAGGTGAGGCGGCTGTATGAACATAGGCCACTGATCAGAAACGTCGAGAGACGCCAATGATCAGGCCAGATCTCGTCGGCATAAGGCGGGATCCAAAGTGGCTGGGTAGCATTTGTGCTATCTTACGTCGTACAGTGCCAAAGCTCAACTAGAGGGCCTTTGGCAAAACTCGTCATGCCCATGTACAATGGGATTTCTCCACTGCTTGCCAGGAAGAATACCCCTCAGACGCTTTATGCTGCTTTCCATACCTGGACTGTCGCGTCTTCACTCCCTGAAGCGATGGATGTGCCAAGAGGCGACCATTGTACTGCATAGACTTCCTTCGTATGCCCATGATAGGTGAAAGCATTGCTTCCTGAGGAGGCATCCCAGACTTGCACCGTCACATCAGCTCCTCCTGAGGCAATGCGCATGCTCTGAGGGGACCACGCCACTGCATAGACCACAGAGGAATGACCGTGATAGGTGTAGAGGTGCTGTCCTGTAGCGGCATTCCAGATTTGCACCGTCCCGTCTTCACTTGCAGAGGCGAGACGTGTGCCTTCGGGAGACCATGCCACCGCTCGTACCGCGTCGGAATGACCGTGATAACTAAGGAGAGGTTTCCCTGTAGCGGCATTCCAGACTTGCACCGTCTTATCCTGGCTCCCCGATGCGATTCGTCCACTGTTGGGTGACCATGCAATGGACCAGATATCGGCGGTATGCCCGCGGCACGTCGAGGTGATGCGACTGGTGGCGGCATCTCGTACTTGCACTTGACTGGAGTCCGTAGAGGCAATGTGCTTGCCATTGGGAGACCATGCGACAGCAAGAGCTCGGATATAATAAATATAATGCGTCTCATATGAGGAGGGATGACCTCCATTGCTAGCATCCCATATCTGCACCGTTCGATCATCGGCTCCCGAAGCAATACGGGTACCGTCAGGCGACCAATCCACGGCCGTCACCGTATCAGTGTGACCAGTATAAGTGAAGCTGTTGCTACCTTTCAAAGCATCCCAGACTCGCACCGTCTTATCTTCACTGCCCGATACAACGCGTGTGCCATCAGGCGACCAATCCACAGCCAGCACAGCACGGGAATGGCCTTGATAGGTGTAGAGAGTAGTACCAACTGTGGGAGAAAGAGAGGCTGTAGAGCGAGTTGCCATTTTTGTCGGAGTGGAAGCCGGAGACGAAGCAGAGGAAGCGCAACTTGCTCCACTGAACGTAATAGTCATTCCCACCAGGGCCTGGATGAACCTGCGGCGGGAGAGAGACAGAACGAGCTGTTCTTGGTACCCATACATGCGAAGAAGCTCCTTAAGCATTGCTTTCTACTTGGTTCATTAAAAGAGACCTGATCTTGTGATTCACGGAAAATTCGTAGATACCTATTGTATTACGCTCTTTGGGCTACAAGTCTCACCTCACATGTACTACTTGATGTACAAACCTGACTGCCGGGTGTTAGGCTATCGTCCTGGTCTAGATGGGCAAGGTTACATTTTCCCTAACACCCTGTTACGGTATCTGTGAAGCGTTTGGCTTTGAACGCGGTGTTTCGCTCAGCTTCCGAGAAGCACCTGTTTTCCAATCTCTTTTTACCGGACTCATTGTGCTTGGCGTCATTGTCGCACTGATACCAGGCTTGCCATTTATTCAAGTGCTCGTGATACTGCAAGACGTGAATGCTGCGATGATGCCGATTCTACTGGTTTTCGTCATTCTGCTGGTGAACAATCGCCGCTTAATGGGGCGTCATGCCAATAAGCTAGGCTTAAATATCCTCTCCTGGATCACGACCGTCACTGTCACCGTTCTGGTTGTGGTGTGGTTGCTCAATGCGCTCTTCGGGATTACGTTCTAAATATTGTTGAATTGTTGATGACTTACTTGAATAAAACCTAACAAACGTTTGTTAGGCTATTGACAATCCTCATCCTTATAGATTACACTGGAAACTATAGCAACCTGGTAGCTTTATGAGATGGTAGACGAAGTGCGTGCTCTCTAAAAGCTGAGTGTTGATCGGCCTCGGAAAGAACTGCTGAAGAGCAGAAAGGAGGAAGATGCGTGCTGTTGTGATCGCAAACGGTTAAGATCGCCCCGTTATGCGACTGCTTATTGCTGTAGAAGAAATCCCATAAAAAGGAGGCTTGCCTAATGTCACTGGCTAATCCACAGAACACAGGCACGAGAAGATATGAACAACAACTCTCCCGTGCCATGGGGGTACTCGGCAATATCTGTGTTACGGTGTCTGGCGTTACACCAACCGCGTCCATCTTTATCATCGCTCCAGTTGCTTTTGCCAACCAGGGGAGCGGTACCTTCCTTGCCTTCATCATCGCGGCTGTCATTGGATTGGGTATGGGGATGTGTTACGGAGAGCTTGGCTCTACCTTCCCCATCGCAGGTGGTCAGTATTCCATTATTGCACGCGTGCTGGGTCGGCCAGTTGGATTTCTGGCTTTCGCGGACTATCTCGTGCTGACCGTCTTTGTTCCTAGTTCTATTGCGCTCGGCGCAGGCCAGTATGTGGCACTCTTGTGGCCGGGAGTGAACAATGCGAATCTGATTGGCCTCATCATTATGCTGGCAACCACCATTATCGCGATCCTGCATATCAGAACCAATGCCTTCGTCACTGGTATCTTTTTAGCCATCGAACTGCTGGCTGTTGGCACGATGAGCGTTCTGGGTCTGACTCATGTCCACCAGTCGTTGAGCATTCTCTTTCAGCCACAGACAATTGGTACACATGGTGCTCTTTCGCCTATCGCACTTGGCCTCTTACTCACTGGCGTTTCCACCGCCATTTTTGCCTACAATGGCTACGACTCCCCCATCATCTACTCCGAGGAGACGCCGGACCCCGCAGCGGCGTGGCGAAGGCGGTCTTCTGGAGCCTGGGTATTACTATCGTAGCCGAACTTGTCCCGGTCACAACCGCCCTGCTTGGTGCGCCATCCCTCTCAGCACTATTCACTTCGGCCACTCCCATGTCCTACGTTTTAACGGCACTCGGAGGCAGCACACTCAATACGCTGGTGCTGATTGGGGTGCTGTGTGCTATCTTCAACGGCACCATTGCTATCCTTCTGAGCTATGGGCGTGTTCTTTATAGCTCAGGGCGCGATAAAACCTGGCCAGAACCCATAAGTCGCTGGCTTGCCATCACTCATCCCAGGTTCAAATCGCCCTGGGTGGCAACGGCTTTGCTCGGTGTCGTAGGAGGGCTGCTGACCTACTTCTCGAATGTCGCTGCCTTGGTCACCTTTACCGGCGTACTCCTGGTCGTCCTCTATGGTCTAGTAGCACTGGCGGCCCTTGTGAGTCGCCTCACGCAGCGCGGTCTGATTCGTCCCTATAAAATGCCCTTATGGCCGTTGTGGCCGATTATTGGGTTGGTGGGATGCGTGGTCGTTTTTACCCAGCAGTCGCTCTCCGATATGGGTATCTGCGTAGCCATCTTTCTTGTGGCAGGCATCTACTATCTTGTCTACTTGCGTCCTCGTCGGGCGACCCATCGGGTCATGCTCGACCCAACCTATGGCGAGGCCGAATCGAGAGTCGCGGAGCCAGAGATCAGCACAGGCGGTTCACTATAGGCGGATGCTTGACCCACACACCTGCTGGAAAGGCAATGCATCGCATGGTCATTCCGTGAGTTGCCGGGGAAACTGAGGAAATGACCATGCGAAAGCACGGGCAAATAGTGCTGGAGTACATAGCATAGAAAGCAGAAGGTATTCACATGCGAGCGCGAGATAAAGGTATTGTCATTGGAACATACCCGCCAGGACCCAATGATGCGATCACTGACGTACCGGGCGTGCGCGTCGGCTTTACCACGCTGATCGAAGGCGAGGGACCTCTGGTCGTCGGTCGCGGCCCCATCCGCACCGGTGTGACGGTCATCGTCCCACACGATGGCAATATCTGGAAAGAGCCACTCTTCGCGGGCTGCCATCGTCTCAACGGCAATGGCGAGCTGACGGGATTGGAATGGATGAAAGAATCGGGCATGCTCATGTCCCCGATTGCGCTGACCAATACCCATAGCGTCGGGGTAGTGCGTGATGCACTGGTCTCCAATGCCATAACCAGTCATCAGCCAGATGACCTCTACTGGTGGGCACTGCCAGTGGTTGGGGAAACATATGATGGCCTGTTGAACGATATCAACGGTCAGCACGTCAAGGCTGAACATGTCGCCCAGGCCCTGGCGAGTGCGTCTGGTGGCCCCGTGGCCGAGGGCGGCGTTGGCAGTGGTACCGGGATGGTCTGTCATGGCTTCAAGGGAGGTATAGGCACCGCATCGCGCGTCGTTCCGGAGGCTTCGGGTAGCTATACGGTGGGTGTTCTGGTCCAGGCCAATCATGGGCGTCGTGAACGCTTGCAGATCAAAGGGGTTCCGGTTGGCGAGGCTATTCCCGCTTCAGAGGTACCTGTTCCAGAGATAGCTGGCTTTGCTCCCCAGGGAGGCGGCTCCATTATCGTTATCATAGCAACGAATGCGCCGCTGATCCCCACGCAATGTACCCGGCTGGCACAGCGTGCCGGACTGGGAGTCGCCAGAACGGGCGGCGTTGGAGAACACTGGAGCGGCGATCTGTTTCTCGCCTTCTCGACGGCGAATCGCGGCCTGCCTGCCAGCGAATATGGAGCCGAAAGCCCTTTGACGGTCCCATTGACGATGCTCTCCAATACCTACATCACGGAACTGTTCGACGCTGTTGTAGAGGCAATAGAAGAGGCGATTGTCAACACCCTGCTGGCTGCGGAAACAATGGTAGGTCGTGATGGGATTACGGCGTACGGCCTCGATCCAGACCGTTTGGCCCAAATTCTAAGACAAACCGCCTCTCCCTGACCATTATCGCTGAAATAGCTCCTTTCGTCAGTGAGCAGAGAAGTAGCGTCATAGCGGCCAATATGGTATACTCATTTGCACCGAAAAGAAAACGAGACATTAGCAGCATACTGTACTGCGTTAGGACAAGCACTTCATGTTTTATGATCATACCAAAGTATTTGTGAAGGCGGGTGACGGAGGCAACGGCTCCCGCCACTTCCGTCGTGAACCATTTGCGCCACTGGGCGGTCCCGATGGGGGTGATGGTGGTAGAGGTGGCAGCGTCTACCTCGAAGCAACAACTAATCTGAATACTCTTATCGATTACCGCTACCGTCACCATTTTAAAGCGAATTCTGGTGGCGACGGACAACGTCAGAAGATGCACGGGGCCAAGGGTGATGATATCGTGTTAACCGTCCCATGTGGCACCATTGTTCGCGCTGCCGATACGAATGAAATCATTGCTGACCTGGTTGAGGAGGGGCAGCAGGTGATGGTGGCGCGTGGCGGGCGTGGCGGTCTGGGCAATACCCATTTTGTCACCTCTACTCATCAAGCTCCACACGAGGCCCAGAAGGGTGAACCGGGCGAGGAACACTGGATACTACTCGAACTGCGCTTGATCGCGGATGTTGGTCTGGTCGGCTACCCCAACGCGGGTAAATCGACCTTGCTCTCAGTAGTGACAGCCGCCCATCCCAAAATCGCTGACTACCCGTTTACCACGCTGACGCCCAATTTGGGCGTGGTCGCCGTCGGCCAAATTGCCAGCGGTGATGAGTACGGCTTTGTGCTGGCCGATATTCCTGGCTTGATCGAAGGGGCAGCGCAAGGTGTTGGCCTTGGCCATGAATTTCTGCGCCATGTGCGCCGAACCCGTTTGCTCATTCACATGCTCGATGGCGCATCATTTGAGCGTGATCCCTGGCAAGATTTCTTGACCATCAACCAGGAATTGCGCGGGTATGATGAGCAACTGGCCCATCGGCCACAGATCGTGGTGTTCAACAAAATGGATTTGCCCGAAGCCCAGGAACGCTGGCCCGCTTTGAAAGCAAAGGCCGAAGCGGCAGGCTATACCGTCTATGCCATTTCAGCCGCTGCCCACCAGGGTACAACCGAGTTAATGCAACATACCGCTCTGCGCTTAAACGAGATACGGCGCGAGGAAGCAGAGCAAGCGGAGGCCAATCCCCCTATGGCGGGTACTGTCTTGCGCCCACAGCCGGATGATGCCTTTACTGTAAGCAAAGAACAGAACATCTATATTGTGCGTGGGAAGCGCGTGGAGCGTGCCGTGAGTATGACTGACATTGAGAATGAAGAGGGTATGGATCGACTACAAGTAACTCTCAGGAAGATGGGTGTCACTAAAGCCCTGGAAGAGGCAGGTGTCACAATCGGCGATGTCGTGCGCTTCGGCAAAGTCGAATTATACTGGGGGGAGTAACAGCATCTTGTTTGACCTTAACTATTTCGTGTAGCACAAGAATTGTGATATACTTGCCACAGATAGTAACTACGTCTCATACGCGTACAGCCCCTTTAGCATGGTCATAGTGAACAGAATGTGAGAGATGTCAGGCAGATGGGAGAGACATTAACCCTACTATTTCGCAGTCATGACAACGGTAGTTTCGAGTTGCAAGTGAAAGAGAGTTGGTCGGGGCACACCGTAAGCGGGAATTTTGTTCCTCCCTATTCCACCAAGCAACTCAATGCCCTGCATAAGAGGCTCAACAACCAGGAGAGTAACGATGCCAACTTGCGCGAAATTGGCCATCGGCTCTTTTTAGCCTTGTGTGGTTCTGAAACACCCGGTACCAGTCGTCGTGAACCTTCCGAACAGTCGGTGCAGGCGATGTTGCGCGGCGTTATTCAGCGGACGCTGCGACGACGTGGTACCGTAGCTCTCACATTCAGCTTCGCACAAGGATGCGATGAATTTGTGCGCTACCCCTGGGAACTACTGCACAATGGCGAGCATTTTCTACTGGCTTCGGGTGTCTTTACGCTGACGCGTGCGCTCTTACGCCCCGATGAACCTCTTCTGGGCTGTGAATTGCCTGTTCATCCCCCCATGCGGCTGCTGTATATCAGTGCCTCGCCCAAAGATTGTGTTACGTTGGAGACAGAGCGCAGCTATGAGGCGTTACAACGCGCCTTATCAGAGCTGACTGAGAACGGACAAATTATTTTAGATCGCCTGGAGCAGGTAACGTTTGATGCCCTGGTAGGCTACCTCAGCGATTGTGGAGGTGTCGACCTATTTGATGATCAAAAGACGTCATCGCCTTGCTACGCTATCCACTTTGATGGGCATGGCGCGTATGGTCGCCTCTGCCCGAACGACATATGTGAGGCTTTGAACGAGGCCGATGCCCGTAAGTGTGGCAGGTGTGGCATGGCCCTCAATCGTGTTAAGGCACAGACCTATCTCTGCTTCTGTAACGAAGAAGGGGATAACCGCTATATTGGTACGCAGTCGTTGCGTGAACTTTTTATAACTAGCGATGTCCGTTTAGCCGTTTTCTCTGCCTGCGATACCGCTACGTTTAGCGGTGAGAATCCGCGCCAACACCACCGCGGGATCGCCTTTGATGCGACCCTGGCAACTGCCCTGGTGATGGCCCAGATACCAGCCGTTGTGGCAATGCCGTTTTCGCTACAGGATGACTTTAGCCCTACCTTTATGTTTCATTTCTACGAGGCCTTGGCGCAAGGCCGCACGCTGGAAGAAGGACTGTCTCGTGCGCGTCACGCTATGTTGCCCAAACATCATCATCAGGGATGGTTCATTCCCGTGCTCTACCGCCATATTGGCCAGGGACAGGAAGGGCCGGTGGCACTGTTGGCGGGTCGCGATACCGGCGAAGATCAGTACGATCATCCATTAGCGCACCTGGGAGTTTCGCGTACCTTTGTTGGCAGGGAACAAGAATTGCATGCTCTGGACGTTCTGCTCACCGCGGCTGCGCTAGGTGAAGGCCAGGTAACTGCAACCAATGGGCACTATAAATTGCGCCCCGGCACTCATCATATCGCATTGACCGGCCCTGCTGGCATAGGCAAAAGTGCCCTGGCCTTTGAGGCAGTGCGGAGGAACCGCGAAAAGTTCTCTGGTGGTGTGATTGGCCTCTCTTTGCAAGCAGGAAAACTGTTCACTGAGGCCCTGATCGATATTGCACATCAATTACATGTGGCGATGCGTACCACTCACGCCGATGAGTTGAGCTATCGCCAGGAACTTGTCCTTAGTGTGCTTCATTCGCGAGCGAGCCGGGAGTTACCTTGCCTGTTGTTCTTGGATAGTTTCGAGGAAGTCAAAGAGCATTCGCAGTTAGAACTGTGGCACCATTTTCTGAGCGCGTTGCCACAAGAGATGGTCGTACTGGTCTCGTCCCGCTCAAACCCTGTTTCCAGCGCGGTTCACGCTGGTGCGCAGTATCAATGGTACGAATATAATGTTGGCAAGATGGCGGATGCCGACCTGCTCAAACTCTTTTCAGACCTGGCGGCTGAGACCGGATTAGACCAGCGTATTCACCTTGATGACCAGCGGCAACAAGATACCCTGGGTGAAATTTGTACCTTGCTCGATGGCTATCCGCTTGGTGCTGAATTGATCTTTGGTACAGCCCGTTCCATTGACGGTAGAGTCTACACACCGGAGGCCGCTTCCCGCTCATTAGAAGAGGTACGTGACGAACTGCGCGACAACCAACTGGCAGGAATCTCGGCTGTACTCGATGTAGCCTATTGCCGTCTCACCCCGCTGGCCCGTTTGCTCCTTTCATATCTGGCTGCCTTTCGTTTACCATTTAGCCGCGAACAGATTGTCATGCTGCTGGCACCTGATACGTCAGCCGCTACTTTGGCCTCCGCTCATGAAGCGGAGAACGTGGAGCCAGCGCAAGATGGAGCAGATACGACTGTTCACCAACAAACTTCACCGCGTCTAGCCAGTGATCTGATACCAACAGAGTTAGCGCAAAATTGGCGTGATGCCCGTGATGAATTGGTGCAGGCATCCTTTATGCAGTTTGATGGGCGCGTCTACACCATTCATGCCCAGGTGCGCAACTTCGCCCTCTCCTATTTGCCGCTAGAGGAGCGACGGCGCGTGCATCGGATCGTTGCGGCGTATTATCATAGCCAACCTCAGCCCAGTCCGGAAGAATGGTTCGTGGCGTATGAACATCTGGAAGCTGCCGGTGAAGCACAGGATTTGCAAGACGCGGTACGCCTCGCGGTGAAAGCCTCCTGGGCTTTAGGGGGACGCGGCCATGCACGAGCACTGATGAGTATGTTGCGGCGTGCGGAAGTCCATGCCTTGCGGCTTGGAGATAAAACAGGCGAGGGGCAGATACAGTGTTGCCTGGGTGCGATCCTGCGCCAATTGGGACAATATGCGGTAGCGGTGGGTTGTCTCACGCGTAGTGTCGCGTTGCATCGTGAAAAGAATGAGCGCGAGGAGATGGGGTGGGCACTCTACGAACTGGCACTGCTCTTTCGGGAAGAGGGACATTTCAAGCAAGCTGGTCAGTATGCCCAGGAAGCACTGCAACTCTTTCGGGAAGTTGGCAATGCCAAGGGTGAAGCTTGGATGCAGGTAGTCACCGGAGAGGTCAGTCGCGGCTATGGAACATACTACGAGGCCCTGGGCCATTTTGAGCTGGCTCTCACGACGTTTCGCAACTTGCATCATGATGAAGGTTGCGCCACGACTTTGCGCGACCGCGGAACTGTCTATGAAGCGTTAGGGCGTTATAGTAAGGCACTGGCAGATTATGAAGAAGCTCTGCGGCTCTTTAACGCGCTGGGATTGCGAGCCGGTCAAGCCTGGACGCTGGCTGACCAGAGCGTGGTCTACATGGATCAAGGGAAACTCGATAGCGCGGAACATATCTGTAGCAATGCAATCGCTATCTTCCGCGAGCAGCATATACGCCGTGGTGAAGGCTGGGCCTTGCGGGCAATGGGCGATATTGCACGCGAACGCCGCAAATATGGGGATGCGCGTGGCTACTATGAAGAGGCTCAATCGATCTTCGCGAACCTGGGTGATCGCGTTGATCAGGCGCGGGTAATGAATTCCCTGGCAGCCATTTCCTTTGACGAGGAGGAGCATCTTGCCGCGAAAGAATATTATGAGCAAGCCCTTGTCATTGGCCAGGAGCAAGAGGCGCATCAGGTTGAAGGGCGTGCTCTACGTGGCTTAGGCGATGTATCTCGTATTCTACAGCACTTCACGGAGGCAGAGCGTTGCTATCAGGACGCATTCAAAATTGCTGCCACGCTAGATACGCCTGCGGAGCGTCGCGCAGTGTTACGCCGCCTGGGCATATTGAGCCAGCTTCAGCACAAATACCTCAATGCACTTGAATACTTGGTACAGGCTCTTGCCCTTGACCAACGTCTAGGACATCCGGCACGCGAGGACTTGCAGGCTAGTGTGGACGCGCTCGTCGCTGACCAACATCTGGAAGAGGCATACGCGGAACTGCTCAAGAAACATCGTCTGGCGTAAGACGGCTACTGTTTCTTCGCACGGCGGCGCATCATGGCAATCAAGCCACAGCCTAGCCCCAGCAGTTGAATCATTATCAACGGTGTCGTTGGCTTTTGTCCCGTAATCATGTTATAGGCCACCAGAACCAATGCTATAGCAAAAACAGCCCATAATAACCAGTCACTGCGGAAGCGTACCATGCCTTATCTCTTTTCTGCTAACTGAACGGCGCAAAGCGATAGTAGCA
Organism: Ktedonobacteraceae bacterium; assembly: GCA_051004815.1. Classification (GTDB taxonomy): domain Bacteria; phylum Chloroflexota; class Ktedonobacteria; order Ktedonobacterales; family Ktedonobacteraceae; genus JBBQXY01. The sequence continues at coordinate 64 of JBPCJY010000216.1, read as the reverse complement.
TGCTGGTGGGAGATTTGCAATAGCTCTTCCCAATCACAATCCCCTTTATGTATGAGTTGAGGGC
>JBPCJY010000215.1:0-12007 GCA_051004815.1 Ktedonobacteraceae bacterium | reverse complement strand
TCTCCCTAGCCGCTGTCGGTGGGTGGTCCACCTCGTCATGGGTGGGGAGGGTGGCCCCCCTTTCCTCCCCCCCTGGTCGCCATCATGGTCCTCTCAAGAATCATTCACAATCCCTCCGTTTGCCAGTCCCTAAACTATAGACGGTAGCCCTTAATCATGCTATCATAGGAACCAATATGTTTACCAGCATTGCTAGAGAGGTGGAGAGTTATGCACTTCAGTTTAGTTAATTGGCTGTTTGATGACCCGGCTACAGCAGGGTCTAATGCAGGTCTATCGGGGCCGGAAACGTTTCATTTCATGATTCCTTGGCTGATTTTTTGCACTGTCGGTATCCTGATCGCCTTCTACTATTCGGTAGAGGGTCGCAAGCGTTTCGTGAAAAACAAGCCTCTCATCAAATACATGCTAGATCGTTACCTTGGGTGGCTGACCATCATCTGTATCCTGGGCTATCCCTTGATGTTCTCACGCGCCTACCTGTATCAGTACTTCTTTGCCTGGCGCGTCTGGCGTTACGCCTGGCTGGCGGGTTTACTCGCTTGGGCAATCGTCTGGTTAGTCTATCTGGTACGCAAGTACCCCAAAGAGCGTGCGAACTACATCGCCTACCAGAACCGCCAACAGTACATTCCCAAAGGCAACAAACGCAAGGCAACCTCTACACGATAAAGGGAGGTGCAGCCGCACGGATAAACCTATGTACGAGACAATCTCCTGTATCATCCTGGCGGGTGGGCGCAGCAAGCGCATGGGAAAAGATAAAGCTCTGTTGCCCCTGCCGGGACATGAACAGATCACCTTTGTCGATCATGCAGCAACCTTGCTCGCCACTGTTGGACGCGAGGTACTGCTCGTGGCACGCGATGCGACCTCCGCACTGGATTATGTCTCTCTCGCTCATGTGCGTATCGTCACTGACCAGGTACCCGATCAAGGCCCGCTCATGGGCCTGTATAGCGGCCTGAGTGCCATGCATCCAGCCACAACACACGCCCTCGTGGTAGCAGTAGATATGCCTTTTGTGCAACCTACCCTCTTGACCTACCTATTCACCCAGCTGCAAACCGACGCTATCCTGATGCCAGTGGTTCAATCCGCTCCGCAGGTATTGCTGGCAGTCTATCCGCGCAGCATCCTACCCATTGTGGAGGAATGTCTGCGGCAAGGACGGCATGACCTTCGTGCTCTGCTCAAGGTTGCGCCCGTGTCTTACATAGAGGAGGCGCAACTGCGACAAGTCGATCCGCAATTGCGCTCCTTCGTCAATGTGAATACGCCAGAGGAATTACAGGCTATTCTGTAGGGGCTACGTTGGCAATCTGTAAATCCCAATATTCTTTGAGAAATGCACCTTTCGGGATGTTGGTCAAATTTACCCATATACATACAACGCTAAGGGTTGCAGTCTAGGAAGACATGGTAGAGAGCAATAGCAGAGCCATCACTGCGCTGATGCGCCGAAACGGTGATGTCCGGTAAATCAGGCGTAGGATCAACACCTGATAAGGATGATTGACAAGAAAGTGATATATCTTTCTTCAGTTTTGTAGACAGTTCCTTTTTCCAGTATTTCGCGTCATCACTTTGCATGAGACCCAACAGACCACCCTCCGGCGAATCTTTTGCATAGAGGCCGTTCAAAAAGGTGCTGATACCTTGTGCATACCAATCTATATTGTACTTACTCTTGTACTTCTTTCGGGCGCATCGTTTTGCCTCTAAACGATACCGCTTGCGAGGCCGACTTCCACTGCACTCTATTAAAATGTCCACGCGTGGGCGCTTCTTACCAGACATGCCATGATCATCTACAGGGTCTTCATTATGTGCGGAATAAAGCTGGAAGCGAGGCAACAAATCGTCATCCAGCTCATCGAGCGCTTCAATAATACCCTTGCGGATTAGGCCAGTGATGTCTTCTTCTAAACTCCGCTGACGAATCTCTTTTTCCTTACGCTGATAACCCCAGGCAACCAGTTGGAAGACATCACGGCGGATATTGTCCCATCCCCATTCATGGGACAGTATGTTAGGAGGCGGCTGATTCATAATGCGGCTCAGACTTGGACAAGACCTCAGAAATAAGATCAGCAGCGTCCTGAACTGCCTGTGTGCGCGTCCAATCTAGCAGGCGGGCAGTCTTGATAATATGTACATACGGGCCATCAAAAACTCGAACGCTGCGCTGCACATAGGCCCATTGGCTATGCTGTTCCTTAACGGCCTGAAGAATCTCTTTGGCTACAGAGTTCTGCTTAGGGGAGATCATAATGGGGAGCGTATTCGGCTCAGAAGTTACCTCCACTGTGGCAATAATGGTCTGCTGCCCAGCCTGAATCGTAATTCGATGATGTCTGCGTGCAAAATCATCGATTTGGGAACGTAATTGCTCTCCATACTCCTTTAGTTGCTCGGCAGTGGGCGGCTCGATTGCTGTATCGCCTAACTTCCCTTTGCTCAACTGGTAACGTACCTGCATGAACTCGCGAGCTAAAATACTTAGAGACTCTGGTATTTTAAGAATTGCATCCACTTTCTCATCTACCTCATTTTGTAGGTTGAGCGGCGCACTTTGTAGAGGGGCATATTCAGCCAGGTAAGTTTGCTCCCTGTCCGCCAACTCATCGTAAGCTTTTGCCAGTTTCCTTACTTGCTCTGGTGATAGTCGTGTAAAGGGGATTGCTCCAACAGTTTCAGGGCTTACCTTATCAATAGAAATCCCCCAGGTCGGGTTATGAAGGAAATGCGCGTAACGGGCCACACTCGAATTGAGGTAAAAGGCAGTAGCCTTCAAATAATCCGCATCCTCACGGCTTGCAGCAATTCCGACTTTAGGCGTCGGAATTATAAAGTCTTTGTCACTGTAGAGAGCATGAGTAGCACTAACGAGAATATGCGGCGCAAATAAGAGGTCAATTGCTGACTGACCGCTTCTTTGTCTTATAAATTGCCGCTCTGCGGACAATGGCCTTAATATCTCATCAGAGACGAAGAAGAATGTAGAGAGATCGTTAGTCTCAAGAATTGACTTCCCTTCAAGCGTTGGAGCAGGAATAAACTTGCCTTTCGATTTGCTCCGTTCTGCTCTTGGATGCAGCCCTGAACCGAATTTCCAATGACGTTCAGCAATCACATCGCCGAGTGTCAGAGGCAGCAGCTTTTTAAGCCGACGCAATGCGCGACGATCCTGGTATCCTCCCCACAGAGCAGTTTTCCAGAGGCACGGTATATCGTCTATAGCATCCTGGTAATCAATCTCCTGAATATCGCTTTCATAAATAGTGAAAGTCCAGGCCTTACGGCGTTGCCCCTTTGCAGATAATGGTTTTTGATTTGCGACGAACGGCCCAAAGTGTCGTATAGCCTCTTTACGTACCGGAGTAGAATTTTTCTTGTAGATCAAACATGCACATGGAGCTTCAGCACGCTTACCCTCCGGCCCCATAAAAAGAATACGCATGAAGTTAGAAAGATTAGTGATTCGCTTCACGTAAAAGGTAGTAAAGAACCCTTTACGGTAATCGGATGAACTTGAATTTACAAGAGAGGTTGCCATGACAAGCAGACCGGCATAGCCGCCTTCCTTGAGTGCATCCCCTGCCCGCCAGGTAAAGGCTACGTCTAAACGACGCTCACCTACTTCCCGTCCTGACTTTGCAGCTTCACGCATCCAATCTAGCGCATGCCAATGGCTCTCGTTTCTTTCGTCGGCCCCTTCCCAGGGGGGATTTCCCATTACCCAATCGAAGCGCAGTCCCTGCTGGAAAATTGGACAAGCGTCATCGAAGAAATCTGCCTGATAAATATTTGAGCCTACTAATGTGGGAAATTGGAAATCGGCATTTGCCTGTAGTTCCGGCGGCTCTAAATGGCTAAGGAGTGTCAGGATTAAACTGAAAGCAGTAATATAACAGGCTTCCTGATCCTTCTCCACACCAAAGATATTTTCTTGCAGCAAGCGCTTCATTGCTTCCGCTTTTGGACGATCTCCCTGCTCGCGCCACAGTCTTTCTATTAAACGCCGGTATGCCAGTACCAGGAAGACGCCGGAGCCACAACAAGGATCAAGCACTTTATGGTCTAGTTGCAGCGGATGCAGAGCATCGAGTTCGGCTAGTACGTAATCGGCAAGAGGCTCCGGTGTATAAACGATGCCCTCATTTTCCCCGCGACCTTCATCCTTAAGGAATTGCTCATAGACAGATGATAGTAATTCGACAGGGATATATGAAAAGTCATATATTTGAAAATCAAGAGCCAACTGTCCCTCTGCTGTATCTCCATAGAAGATACTTGCCAGAAACGGGATAGCATTGTTTGTACGCCATTGCTCATCATTGGGAGGAAGCGGAAATATGTCGCCGTTGAATTGCTTTTGTAACGCCTCTGCAAGAGCCTCAAATCCTTGTGCAGTTGCCTCTCGTCCGAAAACATCCTCTGGGCGAATCCCATGGTCGGCCAGCCAAATATCATCCAGAATATTCCTATCGCGTAGGTAGCGAAAATAGATATATTTGCCGATTAGAGCATGTGCAACCTCGCGAGCAAGACCATACCGATCTTGCAGAAGGCCGCTCAGTTTTCTAAGATTTGCAAGCAGGCGATTGTCTACACGCGTATCCGACCCCAAGTATTTCGCTTGTTGCTGCCAGATATACCCACTATCAATAGCATCGGCATGAAAAGGCAGTAACGAATTGGGAAGATCGTCCGAGAGTGAGTCAGGCGCATGGGCGATAATAGTTTGTTTCGGATTATCCGGGTTGTAGTTGAACCCCGTATAAACACGTACTGTCCCAGGCAAGACGATTAGAACAAACGGGCAATCGCCAAGATTCCAAAGACGCTTATGAATCTCTCTTGCTTGCTCCTCGTTTGCCGCATATGCAACGAAAACTGCCGGACGAGGCGGCAGAAGCTTATCGTTAAGGCTTGTCTGATACACATAACTACCGACAACCTTAGCCCCGCCGCCTGCTTCTTCGCCTGCTCTTTGAGCGAGGCGGTAGTGTTGAGCAAGGCGAGGATCGGCTGCCTCTAACGTGACCCAATGTCGCTCGGAACGTAGGTATCCTAATGCCTGTAGAAGTACATTTAAGTCCATTATCTGCTCCGCGCTAGACTTTTTCGTATCTCTTCTTCGAGAACGTCCAAAGCGATCACCATAACATACTGTCCCGGACTTACAGCGTCGAGTAGAATGAGTTCCTGCCCCTAACCCAGTAATCCACCTCATCCAGCGACACACTCAGCATAGTAGCTATCTCTCCCGTAGAGAAGACTTGCCTGCGCTGTGGAGAACGCATTTCCGAAATCGGTTCAATTGCAGTTACGGCCATTACTCGCTCACCATTACTCGTCACGAAACTCTAGAACACTTGTATTATTACACGTATATACGGAAAAATCAAGGTTTTTTCCGTCCAAACAGCAAAAAAGAATTTACTTAGCCGTTATAGACCTTCAAGGCGTAAACTCAATATTTGAGCCACAAGGGGCAAAGTTGCTGAAAACACTTATGTTCATAGCTTTCCTTTCTGTGGTAATGCTCATTAACGAACGAATTCATATTGAACCAGTGTAGGAGCCGATTTATTGGCCCGTCAGCATATATTTCCGCCACCTTCGTTGCGCCATCTCTTTCAGATTCTCCTCGAAGCCTCGCAGGATCAGCCAGTGGCGGGTCTCTCCGGTTACGACGATGTCGGTTTGTTGTAGTTGGGCGATAGTGCTGGCACCGCTTAACTGCATGGCAACTTTCAGTTCCGCAATCACGTTTTCCAGGAGTTCGCACACCTGCTCGTAGCTTTCGCTGGCCGCTTTCAGGAAGGGGAAACCCATACCGGCGAGGGTTGCGCCCATGGCGAGGGCGCGTGCAATATCCAGTCCATTGCGCACTCCACCGGTAGCGATGAGTGGCAGTTTGGCGACCCCCGCCTCGACCACGCAGATGGGCGTGGCAATACCCCAGTCGCGATAGAGCATGCCAATGTTCCTGGTGCGCTCATCGCCACGCGACGCGGAACGGGCTGCCTCTATAGCAGACATGCTACTGCCGCCTGCCCCACCTACATCAATGGCGGAGACACCACAGGAACGCAGTAGGAGAGCCTGTTCGCGGCATATGCCAGCACCAGTCTCTTTCGCGATCACAGGTACGCTTAGCTGTGCGGTCAGGATTTTGAGTGCCGCGGCCTCGCCAACGGAGCGGTGGTCTCCTTCCGGTTGGGCCGCTTCTTGCAGGCTATTCATGTGGATGGCCAAGGCATTCGCACCGATCATGTCAATGGCTTGTTGGGCGTGGGCAACGGTGAAGGCGGGATGGCGCGACTGCACAATGAGCTGTGGTGCGCCAATATTGGCAATCAGGAAGGCGTGGGGCGCGTATTCGCGTGTCACCGCGTAGCTGGGAGCGACGGCAGGATTGACGATGGCGGCTCGCTGGCTTCCTACGCCCAGGGCCAATCCATACTGCTCGGCGGCTCGCGCCAGATTGCGGTTAATTGAGGTAACGTCTGGATGCCCTCCGGTGAGTGAGGACATGAAGATAGGGTAGCGTAGTTCGCGCCCAAGAAAGGTTACTGACGTATCTATTGTGTCCAGGTCTACCTCTGGCAAAGCTTGATGCACAAAGTGTACATCATGCCAATTGGCCTGTTGCGCGGCGGATACATCTTGTCCCAGGGCGATGTTCACATGCTCAACTTTACGCTGCTTCATTTCATCTGACATAGTTTAAAGCGTAGTTCCTTTGTAGTTTCTTGCGTACGTTTTTCTGTACGCCAATAAATAGACGAGCGGTAGGCCGAAGATGAGTATCGGTTCGTATTGGATCAGCGGGGAATGGCTAAAGTTAAGTAAAGGATAGATGAGCAGTGCCGTGTACGAGAGCAGGAGTAATGTGATGCTACGTCGATCAATCTGACGCAGTGTGACAATCCACAAGACCCACAAGACGTACCATGGCTCGAAGCGGCCTAGAATGAGCACCAGGTACCAGAAAATTGCGCTACTCAAGCTTGTGAGCAGCACATCAAAACCTGGCAGTGTTATCGCTTGATCCGCGCCAGGGCCGTAACGCATGCCTCCGATGGTGCTGGTCGCATGGCGCACTTTGCCGAAGAGGTGGATGTAGATCAGCACAAAGATGAAGATGGCGGAGGCGCGTAACGTCGCATCGGCGGCGGTCGTGGGCTGCATGACAGGCGGAAAATGAGACGACTGGGCGACGAGGCCAAACAACCAGTGCGCGGGACTAATAAGTAGTCCAACGGGCGAGTAGGCGAAATGTGCCATATCTTCCGCCGAGGTAATCGCAAAAAAGGTCGTTGCCCCACGCCAGAATGGTAGGTAGAGCGCGACAGCCGGAACCAGTATCACCAATGCACGCCAGCAGGTTCCCTTGAGTGCGGATAGCACGCTGCGCTCTGTACGCACGATGAACCAAAGCAACAATGGTGCCACCAGGAAGGCGATCAGATTCATACTTCCGGCTACACCCAGCAGCAGCAGCACACCGAATTCGGCCCAACGGCCTCTTCCCCGCACATACAGCAGAATAGCCAGCAGCAGAATACTGAGCAAGATACCTTCGTTGTGGCCACTTCCGGCGAGTTCGAGCATTGCCAGTGGATTCCAGGCGTAGAGCAGCGTTCCCAGCACGCGGCGCGTAGGAGCAATCTTGTCCAGAATGGCCCACACCAAAACGCAGTTGAGCAGGTGTGCCAGCAGGGCCAATTCCTTAAAGAGCAACAGGGTTGCCATCGGCCCATTACCGATACTCACCAGGATAGAGGCGATATAGAGCCAGAGCGGGCCATAAATGTTGGGTATGCCGCGTCCTGAGACAACCCATTGTAAATACGGATCACCAGGAAATTGGAAGGGAGCAGTGTTCAACGGGTCGGCATGGTAGATGGTGAGGATGCGACCAGAAAAAATATAGGTAAAAACATCGTCCGAAAAGAGGGCCGGTTGAAAGAGCAGGAGCAAGCCAAATACGAGTGTGCCAATTAACAACACCAGTAGCCAACGCATCACTTTACTGGAATCGATGCTTTGTAAGCGCACCTTGCGCACCGCATAGGCATAGGTGGCGGCAAGAGCCACTAACGTTACCCCTAAAAGCGTGAGATGTAGCCAATCGTGGGTTGGTGGTACACGCGTGGCGGCTGACCATGCCGCGGGAAAGAGCAGGTGCGAAGGAATAAGCGTCCACGGCAATGCCGCCGCAATAGGCGTACTACTCAAGTGTAGCCCCGGTAACGGCGAGAGTGCTACGATAAGCAGGTAAAGCAGCACAAGGATGCAGCCAAAGGCCAGCAACTCATACAAGCGCATATGCTGTGTTGCTACAGGCTCTTTAACAGCATCCGTCCCCCGTAGGGGCCGATTTATCGCGCCCACCGCCGATTTATCGGCCCGTCCCCAACCAATCATAAACCCTCCGCTATAACCCTATCCGCGCAAATGCTGTGTCAACGTATTTGACATAATAATCTGTATCGGTCAATTGCGCTAACTCATCACGCGTAAGGTATTCGGTCACTTGGTGGTCGTCACTGAGTGCCTCCAAAAGAGCGGGACGATGAATGGCACCCTGGCTGGCCATTTGCCAGACCTTTTGTGCGTTGCGTTGCACCATTTTGTAGGCTTCCTGGCGACCTACGCCTTTCTCAATCAGGGCGAGCAGGATACGCTGCGAGAAGACCAGTCCACCGGTCATGTTCAAGTTCGCCAACATCCGTTCGCTATCCACTTGCAGACCGCTCATCACGTTGGTGAAGATGTGGAGCATGTAGTGAAGCAGCACACAGGCATCGGGGATAATGATGCGTTCGCCGGACGAATGGCTGATGTCGCGTTCGTGCCAGAGTGCAACATTTTCCATCGCTGTGACGGCAAAGCCGCGCACAACGCGGGCAAGTCCACAAATCCGCTCACAAAGTTCCGGGTTGCGCTTATGTGGCATAGCCGACGAACCCTGTTGACCAGAGCCAAACGGTTCAAATGCCTCGCTGAGTTCGGTACGCTGCAAATGGCGAATCTCCTGAGCCATTTTTTCCAGTGAGCTACCGAGCAGTGCCAGGCTGGTGATAAAGTAGGCATGACGGTCGCGCTGTACAATCTGACTGGAGATGGGAGCAACACCCAGACCCATCTCTGCACAGACAAACTCCTCGATCTGCGGTGGGACGGTCGCGTGCGTACCGACCGCTCCAGAGATTTTACCAACGGTGACTTGTTCCAGTGCCGCCGCCAGTCGTTGCTGTCCACGGCGCAGTTCATCCACCCACAGCGCGAGTTTCAAGCCAAAAGTCATCGGCTCAGCATGAATACCATGCGAGCGACCAACCATTAACGTGTACTTATATTGTGTTGCCGCTTGCGCGACGACCTGAATCAACGCGGAAAGCGCGGTAGTGAGCAAGATACCGGCCTCTTTCAGTTGTGCCGCGAGGCCAGTATCCAGCACGTCAGAGGATGTCAAGCCAAGATGGATGAAGCGGCCCTCTGGCCCCAATTGTTCCTGCACGGAACGCAGAAACGAGATCACATCATGGTGCGTCTCCTGCTCGATCTCCTGCATACGTTCGGCATTATACGCGGCACCGCGTATCTTCTCCATCACCTCCGCTGGAATGACACCCTCGCGTACCCACCCCTCGCAGACGAGCAATTCTACCTGTAACCACGTATCTGTTTTATGCGCTGGCGACCAGACAGTCGCCATCTCTGGCAAAGAATAACGTTCGATCATTTTTATTTCCCTCGTATCGTATCTTCTTGCGATAGTTTACCACACGAGGGCGATACCCCTAATACATCCCATAATTCATGGTCTATGAATGCCCTGTAGGGGCCGATTTATCGCGCCCATCGCCGATTGATCGGCCTCGTCCTGTTGGCTACACATCGTCCCGTTGGTTACACATCATAAAGTATGAGAGAATACCCCGCCATCTATCGTAATACCTACAAACTTTGGTATAATGGGACTACGTGTACAATATTGCCATGCCACATTAAAGAGGAGTATTGCTAATGGATTCATCCGAAATACTTATGCAAGCCAGGAGTGGTCCCGATGCACCGCATGGCTGGATTGTGCTACCGCTTTTGCGGAGCAAACTGCTCACGGGCATGTTTGGGTGGGTGCTCGGCATCTTGCTGGGACTGGGGTTGTTTGTCGCGCTGGCTTTTATCGTCATCCCGTATAATTATGAACATGGAACATTCGCAGCCGTCTTTAGCACCATCTTATTGGGCCTATTCCTTTTTATTGGTGTAGGTAGCCTATGGACACTTGTGGCTGATGCACGACGTTTGCGGCAATTGGATAAACATGTCATTATCATCACTCCTGACGAGTTTGTGAAACAGGAGGGCGATAAGGTAGTTCATGTGCCGCTAATGTACGTGCGCAATGTCACCACCCGCGGAGCGGCACCCCCGGATCATGCCTCTTCCTCCGCCAATGGACGGACAGACCGCTTCGAAGCTATGCCGACCGCGGGCGAGAATGTTATGGGCATCTTTGCTGGACGTGGCTTAACCCCATCTGGAATGCAATGGCGGCGCAAACGCATGCGCACACCAACGTCGCTCGCTTTTATCGACTCGCGGGACGATAGGGAAGTGACGGTCGTTACCGACGGTGCATACGGCGACCCATTCATGATCGCGGCCCTGCTCAAGCAATATTCCAGAGTCGTGCAGGACATTGCCTGAAAGCGATCCCACGGACGACCACGGGGGTCAATAACCTGTAGGGGCACGATAAACCGGCCCCTACGCACAGAAAAAAGAACAGGGGCTTGCGATGTTGCTTGCCATTGATATCAGTAATACCAATATCAAGTTTGGCTTGTATACTGGTGAGACAATGCAGAATCACTGGGTGGTCTCAACGGCCCGTCAGCGCACGACCGATGAATATGCAATGGTCTTGAACGAGCTGGCCCGCCATGCCGGACACACCTTTGCGCAAATCGACGATATTATTATTTCAAGCGTGGTGCCTCCGCTCACGCCCGTCTTTCAAGAACTGGCTGTGCGCTACATCGGCAAAGAGCCGTTTATCGTCGATCACACCATGGATCTAGGCGTCAAGCTCCTGATTGATAACCCCTGGGAGCTAGGTTCTGACCGTATCGTGATTGCGCTCGCCACCCATCACCTCTACGGTGGGCCAGCCATCATCATCGCCTTCAGCACCGCCACCACCTTTGACGTGATCTCCCCCGAAGGCGATTTCCTGGGCGGTGCTATCGCCCCCGGCCTGATGATCTCCGCCGAGGCTCTGAGCAGTGCTGCGTCGCGCCTCTTCCGTGTCGATTTGACACCTCCGTCGTCAGCCCTGGGCAAAAACACCATAGAGAATATGCAATCTGGCATCATCTACGGCCACGTTGGACTGGTGCAAGGTCTGATTAGTCGCCTCCGCAAGGAGATACCAGGTGTCACAGAAGATAGCTCCGTGAAGGTTATCGCCCACGGCGGCCTCGGTCAACTGATGGCTCCCATCATCCCTGAAATCCAGCACGTCAATCCGTATTTGGCCTTAGAGGGTTTGCGCCTGGCCTACGAGAAATTGCGGCAGTAGGGCATTGTAACCCCTGCAACGCATGTGCTCATCAATCCCTCTACAATGCATGGAAAAAGCGATTTGTAGACCACATTGAACACGCTGAAGGGGAGGTCGCCCGCGGTCAGCAAGTGGAAAAAGCCATTGAGATACTCCAAAGGGTTCAGCAGAGCCAACAACCTCCCCATCCTTTGTAGGACGGACTTGTTCCTTACGCCACCAGTAGCTCAAGCAGGAGACGGGCTGACGCTTCATCAGGAGCCGCCGCTATCCCTTTCAACAACAGTCTGAGGGCATCGGGTCGATCAATGCGCGTGATCTTCCCTTGCACTAACTCAGCTAAAGGTGGAAACCGTTCCTCGATGACCGTGACCAATGCCAACTGTAATCCCTCGGCTTTGCCTCTGGCTTCACCTC
>JBPCJY010000214.1:0-2878 GCA_051004815.1 Ktedonobacteraceae bacterium | reverse complement strand
GGTGCTGACCGTAAACAAGTAAGCGAAAACGTTGCCAGTTCTCTCACTGCCGAAGGCAATGAGAGACTGTGCCACGTTTTCCCTTATTTTAGGACAGGAATTCCAATGCCGCTCGTGTCAAAACCTCCACGCCGATGGGCATGGCATCTTCATCGACGTTGAAGCGGGGATGGTGATGGGGATAGCTCGCCCCTTTCTCCGCGTTGTTCGCGCCAACGATGAAGTAGCAGCCGGGGACGGCTTGCAGGAAGTAAGCCATATCATCGCTGCCGGTGGTCATGACCTCTTCGCCTTCATCGACGTTGTCCGCGCCCACCGCTTCAACCGCGACTTTTTGAACCAATTTGGTCATAGTAGCATCGTTGGTGCAGGGGAGGCAGCCATCAAAGAAGTTGATCTCGCAGGTGGCCCCCATCGCACTGGCGACGCCCGTGGCAACTTCGCTGATGCGGCGAATCATTTTTTCACGATGTTCGTGGCTGAATGCACGCATGGTGCCGTGTAGTTCCGCCGTCTCAGGAATGATGTTGAAGGCGGTTCCAGCCTGCAACTTGCCAACGGTGATCACCGTTGGGCTAAATGGCGAGGTCTCGCGGCTGATGAGGGTCTGTAGCGCGGTAATAATGTAAGCCGCGGTGACGATGGGATCGACCGCCGTTTCGGGCATAGCGGCATGTCCACCCTTGCCACGCACAGTGGCGACAAATTTATCGGCACTGGCGAAGACGGTACCCGCACGGACACCGACGCGGCCAACAGCATAATCGCTAATCAAGTGCAACCCAATGATGCCATCCACGCCATCCATGGCCCCCTCTTTGACCATTGGTTCAGCCCCGCCAATGGTCTCTTCGGCTGGTTGGAAGATAAATTTCACGTTGCCGTTCAATTCGGCACGCCGTTTGCTCAACATATCGGCGACGGCGAGGGCAATAGTGGTGTGTCCATCGTGTCCGCAGGCGTGCATTTTGCCGTCAACTTTGGAACGATAGTCGATGTCGTTCATCTCAAAAATGGGAAGGGCATCCATATCGGCACGGATAGCGATGGTTTTTGCTCCTGGCTGACTGGCTCCTCCCTTCAATAGGCCCACAACGCCCGTCTTGGCGACGCCAGTTTGCACTTCTAAGCCCAGCGCACGCAGACGTTGCGCGACAATACCGGAGGTGCGCACCTCTTCAAAGGCCAGTTCAGGATGTTCATGCAGGTCGCGACGCAGAGCCACCATATCAGGAACACGCTCGTCAATGTCGGATTTCAATTGGTCAATCGTGGTCATAGCCCCTCCTGGACAGAAAAAAAGGTAAACGAGATTCTCGCAAAGAAGTTTGAGCGCAAGAATCAGATAGAATTCGCTCCCATAATATCTTATCATACATACAGAGCGAAAGAGAGCGAACAAAGAGCATAATAAGGAACACAGAATATGCAAGAGGAACAATATTGGGAGGCAGTGCAGATGAGAGATACGAGCGCGGACGGAACGTTTGTCTATGCCGTGCGCTCGACAGGCATTTATTGCAACCCATCGTGTCCTTCACGAAGGCCCAAGCGGCAACAAGTAGTCTTCTTTGCACAGCCTGAGGCGGCTGAAGAGGCAGGTTTTCGAGCATGTCGGCGCTGCTATCCCGATGAAATCTCTTTACAGGAAACACAGGTGGCAGTGGTGCAACAAGCCTGCCGCTATATCGAGACCCATCTGCACGAAGCACTGACGTTGGAGGCACTGAGCGAGCAGGTGCATATGAGTGCCTTTCATTTGCAACGCGTATTCAAGCGTGTGATGGGTATTACGCCGCGCCAGTACGTGGAAGCGTGTCGCCTGGGGCAACTTAAAGAACAATTGCGCGAGGGCGACGCGGTAACAAAGGCACTGTATGATGTTGGCTATAGTTCTAGCAGTCGATTATATGAGCGCACACAGGCGCAGCTTGGCATGACGCCAACGGCGTATCGCCGAGGAGGAAAAGATATGTCTATTACCTATACTATCGTAAATAGTCCATTGGGCCGCTTGCTGGTTGGGGCCACAGAGAAGGGTATCTGTGCCGTGAGCCTGGGAAATGCCGATACTGAACTTGAAACTGCCCTGGCGAGAGAGTATCCAGCGGCAGAGCGGCGGCGCGAAAGTAGTGTTGCTGATGGGATTAGTGGGGATAGTGATCTCGCCGCATGGGTCAATATGTTGTTAGAGCACCTTAATGGTCAGCAGCCACATCTGCGGCTACCGGTGGATGTCCAGGCCACGGCCTTCCAGTGGCGTGTCTGGTCTGAGCTACAAAATATACCGTATGGCAGTACACGCTCGTATAGCGAGGTTGCCAGGGCGGTAGGCAGTCCCAAGGCGGCTCGCGCTGTGGCGCACGCTTGTGCTACCAATCCTGTCGCTATTGTGATTCCTTGCCATCGCGTTGTGCGCGAGGATGGCGATCTGGGCGGCTATCGCTGGGGCTTGAACCGCAAAGAGCGTTTGTTGGAGCAGGAACAAAAAGTTCCTGTTGTCTGAGCCAAATTGACTCTTTTTAGCGTAGATTGGCTGAGGCCAGAACGTGTTTTTTATGATACTATAGTTTGTATAGTATTGGACATTGTCAAGCGTAAGAGAGAATGGGTACGGGCATTGATCGTATGATCAGAGGAGGATGTGATGGAGATCGCTATCGTTTTGCTGACTGGCATTTTACTGCTCGATGTTGTAGCACTGCGTTGGGGGGTTGATAGTCGAGACAAGCTGGATAGCCCTGAATGGGAGCGGCGTCGGTGGTGGGGCATGTCTCTCTAGAAATTTTTTATCGGTGAATCAGTTGATTGGAGGGGGTCCGAGCCCGGGTGGGGGAAGAGAACCAACCCGCCCCCCCACACATCCGATTGTGTTTTC
>JBPCJY010000213.1:0-41461 GCA_051004815.1 Ktedonobacteraceae bacterium | reverse complement strand
TTGCCGCATTCGAAGCTACCTCTCTTCGTTGCGCAAGCAAGGGGTTCACCTGCTCGATGCTTTGGAAGCGACTTTTCGCGGGCAACCCACCCTCCCTTCTTTCAAGGTGTCCTGATTAGTTACTTTTTATCTATCTTAATTCAGGCACGTAGTATTATGCCAAAAAGAGTCATTTTTGCTTCCCCTCGACCAATAGCAAGGAGCATATAGCACTGATGAAGGCGAGACCCGCGCCAATCAACATAGCCAGGCGAAAACCACCAATGAACGATTCCGCGATGGCATAGTGCAGGTTCGTATACTCTATACCGTGGATGGACGAAGGAATCTCGGCTCCCGCTAGCTTTGCTCGCTGATTGTCCAACAGATGGCTTACCGCCGGGGAGACGTGCAATGCGGCCAGTTGCTGATCCAGGTTCGTGTTAAAAGCCACCAGGACAAAGATGCTGAGGACAGCGATGGCGAGCAGTCCGGCAATGCGTGAAACGGCGTTATTGATGCCGGAAGCAACGCCTGCAAATTGGTCAGAGACCGCCCCTAACACTGCCGTTGTCAATGGAGCAATGGTGATGGACATGCCAAGCCCCAGGGCCACTATCGCCGGGAAAAAGGTTGTCCAGTACCTTCCGCCAATATCGGGCAACGAGAAGAGCACAAAACCAAGGCAAGCGATCAGCGGCCCGATGACCAATGGTAACTTCGCGCCATAGCGTGCTACCAGCCCACCAGACCAGCGCGACATCCCAAAGAGCAGCAGGGTAAAAGGAATAAAAGCTGCTCCCGCCTCCGTAGCGGTATACCCTTGCACCTGGATAAGGTTGAAGGGCAGAAAGTAGATAGCACCCATAAGACCCGCGTAGAGGAAGAGGGTGAGGAGATTGGTACCGGCAAATGTGCGTGAACGGAAGAGCTTAAGCGGCATCATCGGCGCACGAGAGCGTAGCTCTACCATAATAAAGGCTAGCAAGGCAATAACACCGCTAGCCTCCGCGACGAGTACAAGAGGATTGCCGAGTCCCAGGGTATTGGACTCGATCAACCCATAGACAATCGCGCCCAGGCTGAACGTTGCCAGGACAGCTCCAGCCCAATCCAGGTGAACATCCATCTCTTCACTGCGGTTCTCCGGGACACGCAAGAACATCACGATCAGCACCACAATTGCCAACGGCACATTGATGAAGAAAACCCAACGCCACGAGGCATTCTGCACCAGCCATCCTCCCAGGAGTGGTCCCAGAGCCGAGGTAATCGCTGAGAAGCCCGACCACAAGCCAATGGCCTGCCCACGCCGTTCAGCCGGAAAGAGCGCACGAATGATAGCCAGGCTACCCGGCGTTAGGAGCGCACCACCTATGCCCTGGACAGCCCGGCCCGCGATCAGTTGGGAGATATCAGGCGCGATCCCACACCAGATAGAGGACAACGCAAAAATAACCGTCCCAATCATAAAGATGCGCTTGCGTCCATAACGATCACCTAACGATCCACCGACCAGTATGAGCGCGGCGAGGAAAAGAGCATAGGCTTCTACGACCCATTGCACGTTGGAAAACGTGGTATTCAAGTCAAGCTGTATGCGTGGCAAGGCCACATTGACAACGCTACTATCAATAAAGACCAGGCTCGATCCCAGGATGGTAGCCAAAAGTATCCACGAGCCGGATTTATTAATATCCAATGGGACAGTTGATGTGGAAGTGTGTCGCGTGTCCTCGCCGTGGTGTAAGGGTTTGGAAATGTGTTCCATACAATACAATAATCTTTCTGCGTGGTTAAAATTGAATACGTACATAGTATCACGAAAATAGCTATGAGGGGTAAGGGGAATCGGCATAGGTTATATACGGCTGGTGCCTGTGCTTCGTGTTAGTAGTGATGAACTATTATGAGGATACAATCATAAAGGATGGCACAGCGTGATGGAGAACAATACACCAGGTAATAGCAACGACACACAAACGGTTCAAGTTGGGGCAGGAGCTTTATCCCTGACGGGCCTGTTGCACATCCCCGCACAGGCACACGGCGTAGTCCTGCTGGCTCAAGGCAGCAAGCATGTCGAGAGCATGTCCTATGTAAGCGGCATGGCCGAGGCATTCCATGGGGCGGGTTTGGCAACGCTGTCAGTGCATTTGCTGACAGAAGATGAAGAGGCTCTGGATAACGAGACGCAATTTTTTCGGTACAACGCTGGCATACTTTCACAGCGCATTATTGGTATTGCCGATTGGTTGGCAGAAATGCCAGCCACGCAGAATTTTGTGATCGGCTATTTTGGTACTGGCCCAACGGGTGCAGCTGCCTTACAGGCAGCTGCAGAGCGGCCCGATATTGTTCATGCAGTCGTCACGGCCAATGGGCGCATAGACCTGGCGCAATCCGCGCTTGAGCGCGTGCTGGCTGCTGTCTTGTTGATTGCCGCGGAGGGCGATACTGACGCGGTGAACATGAATCGTGAAGCTCTGGGGCAAATGCAAACTCCCATCGCGGCCAATAAGCGGCTCGAAACTATTGCTGGCGACACTTCTATGAATATGCTTGATACGCCTGAAATGCTGCAGAAGGTAATCGAACTGGCAGGTCAATGGTTTAGCCGCCACCTTGCGTCAATCGTTTAACATGAAAGACAAGAGACTGGAAAGCAAGCGGGTTGTGGCAAACGGCCACACAATACATTACAAAGCCTCCAAGGATGCCCAAACTAGCAACAAACCCGTCATCATCCTGATTCATGGCCTGGTTGTCTCCTGTCGCTATTTGTTGCCGACGGCACAACAACTGGCACAGGATTATGCTGTGTACGTGCCGGATTTCCCTGGTTATGGCTGGAGTAGTAAACCACGGCACACCTTGAATATGGAGGAACTGGCCGATGTTTTGGCAGCATGGATGGACGCCATGGGTATAGAGCAAGCATCGCTGCTGGGCAATTCAATGGGCTGCCAGATTATCGCACAATTCGCGCTGCGCCATCCAGCACGCCTTGAACGCGCTATTCTGGTCGGGCCAACCATGGACCCGCGAGCGCGTACCGCGCACCAGGAGATTGGACGTTGGCTGGTCAATGTTCCTTTTGAGCCGATTTCGTTGTTTCCTATTGTACTGCTTGATTTCCTGCAAATTGGCCTTCCTCGCTTTGTGCGCACATTTCGTTATGCATTGCGGGATCGCATTGAAGAGCACCTGCCCCTTATGCAAGCACCGACGTTGGTGGTACACGGCACGCGTGACTCCGTTGTGCCACGACGCTGGGCAGAAGAGGCGACCGCGCTTTTGCCACAAGGTAGACTCGTCGTTATTGAGGGGGCAGCTCACGATGTAAACTATAATTCACCGCAGAAGCTGGCGGAGGCGGTACAGCAATTTTTGCGGGAGGAAGCTGAGGTTTCTCCGCGAGAAAAGTAAGCACAGCAGCATTGAAGCGTTGCGGCTGATCGAACATGCCCACATGACCCGCTTTTTTTAACGCCATGAATTGGGAATGGGCGATTTCTTGATGGAGAATATCGCCCAACGATGGCGGAACCAGTGTATCGTCTTCTCCCCAGATGAGTAGGGTAGGAGCCACAATTGAGTGCAAGCAATCGCGCACATCTTTCGTTAACAGGTCCTGGGCGGCCCGTAAGAGCGTGAGCGGGCCAGCACGCAGGGCATCGTACAGCAGAATAGGGAAGAAGCTCGGTGTCAAATAGCGCAGAGCCACGACCAGCGGTATGGCATAGCCCAACAGGGAGCGTATCCTGGGAATACCGGCGGGCGAAACCAGTACCAGGTGGTCTACAACTTCCGGTTGATGGGCGGCAATCCAGATACAAATATAGCCACCCATTGAGTGACCGATCAGGTTGGCGCGTGAGATGCCCACCGCCTTCATCCAGAGCATGACCCACGAGGACACTTCGTCCAGCACAAAGCGTGCATGTAAGCGGTGCATCGTCCCAAACCCTGGCAGGTCTATCAGGTAGACCCGGTAGTGCTCCGCCAGAGACGGCACGTTCCGTACCCACCAACGGCTGGAACCGGACAGGCCGTGGATCAGGATGATTGGCTCACCCTGACCCACGACCCGGTAATGGACCATCTGGCCTTTGACTTGTATCTCACGCTTGACTATCTCTATTGTTTTCTGCCTTTCACAAGGAAAGAATAGCACTCATCTATGATACGCTATTTTTGTGCTGGCTGCGGATTCTCCTGCAAGAACTTATCAAGCTGGGCCAGTTCGCTCTCGCTGAGACGAAATTCGGCAGCTCCAATGGTATCTTCAACCTGGTTTGGATGGCGTCCACCAACAATCGCGGCGGTGACGGCGGGATGCTGCAATGTCCAGGCAATGGCTACTTCACCAGCCGAGCGACTATGCGGATAGCCGATCTCGGTCAGCAGATTCGCCAGTGCCAGGTTTCGCGAGAGCTGCGGCTCCTGGAAATCAGCGTCGTGTTTACGCCAGTCATCATCGGGAAGATTGGTCACACGATCACCAGTCATCGTACCGGTTAACAGGCCAGACCGCATCGGCGAATAGACGATAACGCCTATGTTATGTTTCTGGCAGAAATCCAGCACGCCATTGTTTGCCACAGCAGGCTTAATAAGCGAGAAGGGCGGCTGTAGCGAGTCGATGGGAGCAATTTCTTGTGCCCGGCGCAACTGATTGACATTAAAGTTGGAAACCCCAATGTGACGCACCTTGCCTTCGGCCTTCAGCTTCGCCATCGTGCTCCATCCTTCTTCAAGATCGGATTCTGGATCGGGCCAATGCATCTGGTAAAGATCAATCACATCCACTTGGAGGCGACGTAGGCTGTTCTCAACCTCGCGCCGTATGGATTGTTCTTTCAAATTACCGGACACCTCGCCCTTATCGTTCCAAACACGAGAACACTTAGTGAAGACGTAAGGACGGTCAGCGCGTCCCTGAAGAGCCTTCCCGACAATCTCCTCTGAATGTCCTAAGCCATACACAGCAGCCGTGTCCAGCCAATTTATGCCCAGCTCAAGCGCACGGTGAATAGTCGCAATTGATTCCTCGTCATCCTGTGGTCCCCATGCGGCGACCCAACCTCCACCGCCAATGGCCCATGTTCCCAGACCAATCGGGGTTATATCCAAATCGGTCTTACCGAGTTGTCTCGTTTGCATAATCGTTCCTTTCGTCTATGTTTTCATACTTGTCGCCCGCCTCACAGTCCCTCTTACATACACGTCTATAGGCTTCCAGTAGCTTCACGAGCAACGGGGATGCAAGGAACAGAGGAACAGCCATCCTTGTCGGAGGCCAATGCACTGTGTGATACAATGAAAAACAACTGGCCGCTGAAAAACAACTGTCAGCAAGCAAACTACACGACAAACATCACAGCTTATTTTCACCCTCAGGAGGACTAGAGCATGCTCAAACTAGACGAAATTCGTACACACTTCCCTGCCCTTGCCACGAACACCATTTATTTTGACAACCCTGGTGGCACTCAGGTGGCCCAGGAAGTGCTTCAGCAGATACAACACTATCTTGTCTATACCAACGCCAACCATGGCGGCGAATTTCGTACCAGCCGGGAATCGGATGCTATGCTGGCCGAAGCACGGCAGGCCATGGCTGATTTTCTCAATGCAAAGCGGCCAGAGGAGATCGTTTTTGGCCCCAATATGACCACGCTCACCCTCTCTATCAGCCGCAGCCTGGCTCGTACCTTACAGCCAGGAGATGAGATCGTAGTGACGCGCCTGGACCATGACGCCAATGTGGCCCCCTGGCTCCTTATTGCCGAAGATCGTGGTTGCCAGATACGTTGGGTCGATTTTCACGAAGAAGATTGCACACTGGACATGGCAGACCTGGAGCGACAGATTACGGAGCGCACAAAAATTGTCGCCGTTGGCTATGCCTCTAACGCCGTTGGCACAATCAACGATGTACAAAAAGCGGTACAACTGGCGCACAACGTGGGAGCACTGTGTTTCGTGGACGCGGTGCAGTACGCTCCACACAAACCAATTGACGTGCAAGCATTGGATTGCGACTTCCTGGCCTGTTCAGCCTACAAGTTTTTCGGGCCACACGCTGGCATCCTCTACGGCAAATATGAACTGCTCGACAAGCTGACCGCCTATAAAGTGCGGCCCGCCAGCAACGAACCACCAGAAAAATTCGAGACCGGCACGCAGAGTTTCGAGGCTATCGCTGGTGTGCTGGGTGCCATGCAGTATTTCGAGTGGGTGGGCCAGACCTTCGGGGCTGCACACACGGCATCATTGCAGCAGAGATACAGTGGTCGCCGCTTAGCTCTCAAACAAGCTATGGCCGCGATCGAAGATTACGAACTAGAACTCAATCACTCCTTGCTCGAAGGTCTGGGGTCTATCCCTGGTCTGCATTTGCACGGCATCACCAGCCCTCATCAGCTGGATAAGCGCGTCGCGACCTTTTCATTTACCCGCGCTGGCTGGAGTCCAGAAGCGGTAGCCGCGAACCTGGATCGTGTGAATATCAATGTTTGGAACGGTAACTTCTACGCCTTGTCCGTCACCGAACGCCTGGGATTGGAAGATAAAGGCGGTCTAGTGCGCGTCGGGCTAACGCACTACAACACACAGGATGAGATTGATAGGCTGGTGGAGGCGTTGATGAAGGCGAGGCAGGGATAAGGGTGCGTCGTTGGCCTGACGTGCGGATAGACACCGAGCGTCATGCTAATTTTGCTGTATCCCAGAAGCTCTTGTACGACCTTCGCGTTCACGCCCAGGCTCACGAGCAAAATTGAAGACATACAAGACGCCTTGAGAAAGGTAGGAAAGAATTATGAACCCTAAACATTATTCAATGGTCATCCAGTGGGACACAAGAGACAACATTTACGTTGTCACTGTTCCCGAACTAGGGTGCAGGACCCACGGAGAAACCTATAACGAAGCTATCAAGAATGCTTTAGAGGTTATTGAGCTATGGATTGCCGATGCACAAAACGCTGGAGAACCCATTCCACAACCAATGGTCGCTGCATAAAACTAGACAAAAACACTCAGGTCTCTGTTTCCTAACGGCATAAACTTGAGGATTATTGATGCTCTTGATAATTGCTACACTGTAGCAACGCCGATGATACAAGCTTCACAATGAAGCACAGCAACGGACAATTTGAGAGTAAAATAAACCGTAGCGAACGCCAGTGAACAGCTTTTGGTGTTTTCAACTCTCCCCATAATATATCAATATAGCCCAAATTGGGCTAACCACTCTTTTCATTCCAAATTTATACTTAGTTTTACTTTCTTATCACGTATTAGTATACTTTCATTTCTCGATGTGCTATACTGTAAACTGTAGACTATTATAGAAAATCTAGCTCGTTACTCATAGTTCAGCCAAAGAGTGCAAGATTTTTCAAAGCTGCATTCCCAAAACCTCTTTGAAAATGACAAGTTTGACAAGGAGTAATACCGTGAGTTATAACATGCGTGACTACCGTGAGCGACCTCCAATAAGAAGAGGCCCAATTATTATTATCACTGTTTCTATTAGCGTTGCTATTACTCTTTCCCTAGTGTTAATTTTTGAAAATCTGCATTCCCCGGACCCAAGTGGAGGTCCACATATAGCAGTATCTTCCCAACCAGGGAACTGTAACGAGCGTAAACAAACGGATGTGGGCAATACGGTTACGTACTCCTTCTTTACCGTGTCCGATGGTTGTGTAGCTGTCGTGACTGGTGTAAATATCTCTGGCATTCCTAACCCGTGGAGTGATGGTGGAGGTGGGATCGAAGGATTACAACCAGGCTCATATACAGTGACGATACTAGATGGCTCTTATCAAATAAGCACTACTACCGCTGGTCAGGCGGTCTGGTGTAATATCTTCAAATGGGAACAGCAAAACGGGAAAGCAGATAGCTACAACTACCCCATTAATGGCTGGTCGTCCAACTGCCCGTAAAATTTGCCCATTTCATACCAAATTTTACAGTGGAAGACTCAGCTATTGTCTCTCGTTTGGCTTGACATGATGCAGCAACGTTGACAGCAACGCTCACGAAAAAGAACAGTCAATGGCGATACACAGCGCACAATTAACTCTCTGTTTTAAGCACACCATTGACAGCAAAACACATCAGCGGACAGTCACCTCAAATGGCAACTTCTACGCTTGGGCGGTGACCGAACGCTTAGGGCTGGTTACGCATCCACTGGTGCAAGGCTCCAGATGCCGTAGTTGCCAACACATTGCCCGGCGGAATCGACGGTGCAATAGTTGCCAACGAGGTTGCCGTCAGAGCGGACCGCCCCTTGGAAAAAGAGCGGAGGCTGCCCTGAAACGGTAAAAAAGATATGCCGGGACGTGTCAAGCACGCCTGTAAATGAGCCTTGCGTGTGCAGCCCACTAAAGGAGCCGCTGATCTGCTCATTGTTTTGCTGGATGCTTGTAATGGTGAGCGACGTGGTTACGCTTGTGAGCAGGTCACGAACGGAGCCATCATACCTCTGAGCCAGAACAGGATAGAAGCGCGGCACCACACGAGTAGGAGGCACGACTGTCGGTTTGGCAATAGAAATCCCTTGTCCATGCGATGAAGATGAACCGATGGCCCCGAAGCTATGATTTCCTCTCACATATGTACCAAATCCAAAAGCCAGGCCGCCTACGAGCAATAATGCAAGTGCCGCAAGCAGCAGTAATCGCAAGCGACCAGGGCGACCACCCCATCTCTGCCGCCGATCCACCCGATCCATTCGCCCCGATCTGCGGTCGTCCAGGGTAATGGCATCATCCAGTCCGCCCGTATCCACCGCCTGTACAGCGTGCCAGAACTCTCCCACACTGGAGAAACGCTTCCCCATGCCGATAGACATGGCACGCTGAAGGGCAGCAGAGACATGAGTGGGAATAGATGGCACGAGTTGATGAGCGGGGATGAGTGGATCTATCTCCTTGCTCGCCAGTTTCGTGGCCCGTTGGAGCGCATCCACGGGAACCGAGCCGGTGAGTAGGGCGTAGATCGTGGCACCCAGGCCGTAGATATCGGTTCGCTGATCGGTGCCGATGCTGCTGTATTGTTCGGGAGCACCGTAGCCGGGCGAACAATGGCGAACGGCTGTCGTGGTCGCATCCATCTCATATTCTTTGGCAATGCCAAAATCGACCAGCACCGCACCCGTTCCATCTTTCTGCGCAATCAGGTTGGCCGGCTTGACATCACGATGGATGATGGGAGAGGGCTGCGCGTGGAGATAGGCAAGGGCCTCCACAACCGGGGCCAGAACTGCCAGTGTCTCTGAAAGAGAGAACCGGTCTTCTGGTTGTCGCTTGCGCAGGATATTGAGATTTGTTCCCTCAACATAATCCATCAAAATGCAGGTGCGATGAGAGGTCTCATCCTCGAATACGCGATGGATACGAGGCAAGGCATGGTGATGCAGGCGCGTCAATAACTCCCCCTCAAAGAGGAAACGCGACAGCTCTAGTTTATTGCGATCTGTTGACATCTTCAGCGCGAAGCGGTTTCCAGGAACCTCCTGCTTCTGCGACTGCTCATTGGTAAGCTGTTGGTCTCGCACCAGGTACACGATACTGAATCCACCCATGCCGAGGATGTCTTCAACCAGGTAACGATCCTGTATGACCGATCCAACATAATAGATGTCCTCTACCATCTGCATTCCTTCATCTCGTCTTGTCTCAACAGACAATCATTCCGTACCTCACCTTACATGACTATCGTACATGGGACTAATAAATGACGATCAGCGTATTCCAGTCGGTATGTTGGTAGACCCAGGCGGCATCGCTTTCGGACAGGTTGACACAGCCATGACTGCCGTCGAAGTTGTAGGACGTATCTCCGCCAGCATCCTGGTGTGGGAACTGGGTGCCAGGACCAAAGCTCTCACGCCACCAGGCATCATGCACATAGTCGCCGCCGTAGTGGTACAGGATGGCATAGTTGATCGGCGTATCAGGGAACCAGTAGGGCGAGCCTTTGGGGTCTCCCGACTGAAAGATGATCGGCGACTTGCGGTCAAGCACCGCCCAGACGCCCGGCGGCGAGGGCCGTTCCGCACGGCCCGTCGTCGCGGAGAAGGAGCGCAGCAGCTTGCCGTTCTGATAGATGCGCATGGCCTGCTCCACCAGCGAAATCATCAGCACTGTCCGCTTTTGCAGCTTGTAGTGATTAAGCATTTGAAGATCGGTCTGATGTACTTGGTTGTAGGGTGTATGATCGTTGTAGTCGGTCTCAAACATGCGCAGGTTGAAGAGAGCATTTTGTGCCTCGTCCACCATCGCTGTAAAATCGGCTGTCGATCCCGCGCTGGCAAGATCGCTATCGATGCCCGCGGCAATGCCTTGCTGCATGTAGCCACTGTCGAGGGCATAGCTATGTCCATCGAAGCTATCATAGTACGGGTGCGCCTTCGCCCAGGCATTGACTTGCTGGTGATACTGCTGGACCAGGTAACGTGCTTCGCCCTGCACCAGCACACCATGCATCGATGCCATATCTGCGTCAATTTGCTTGAGAAACACCAGGTCGTCAAAGACCGTCTTAGCCTGTTCCACTGCCACCTGGTCGGCGTTGAGCCGCGCCTGGTAGTCGCTGACGTTAACGCCGTAGGTTTTGAGCTGGCGTATCTGTGTCTCAAACTCATTCAGCCTGGTCACGCTCACATACGGAAAGGATTGTACTGAACCAACGACGGTCTGCTGATACTGCGCATCGATCAGTGTACTGAGATTTTGAAAAGATTGCAGTTGCGTGGCACTCGCAAAGACTTGCAGATCGTTCTGGTACTCGGCCTCCATAGCCGTCACATCGATGCGTGCCGCCTTTAATTTGGCTATCGTCGTGTTGAAATCGGCTAACTGGCCCTGCGCTGTCTCCATAGTGGCGAGGGATAGGACGCCTTCACGCGCATTCTGACTGATTGTTCCGTAGTCCTGTGGCGTCCGCGCCGTACTTAACGCCAACTGATCCTGGCTGAACTGCCCTGAAAAGCTATCGACATTGCCAGTTTGCTGCATTGTTGTGCGCGTGAGGGTTGTTTGAAAGTTTTGCATATCCTGCTGCGCTCGCGTTTGCGCCTGCTGTGCCGCCTGTGCAACGATGTCCGGTACGCGGTCGCTCAGGTGCTGATAGCCTATGATGAGATTTTGGCTTGCATGTGTATCTAACGGATCGGTGGTGAATAAAGAGCTATAAGAGCTATTCAGTTGTTGCTCCTGCTTGATTACTGACTGTAGTAGCGATGCCGGTACCCCAATTACTCGTGCCTGTGAGATGAGACGATCAAGTTGCGCTTTGCTCCGCACGACAGGTTGCGCGTCATGCGGATTGTGGATAGAGCTGGTGACGCCCAACACAAGCAGGGAGAGCACCAGAAACACCCCTACGCCACAGCCAATCTGTACCAACGTCTTTTTCGCTGTGCGTTTCCAGGGTTTGTGAATGCTTACGCCCTTCCTTTTCTCATCCTCCCGCAGGGCTGCTTGCATGTAGATACGTGAAGATATGCGTGTCGAGGCACGCACCGTCTTATCATCATCCTCGTCAGCGAGGGCTGATTCTGGCTGCTCATTCATGAGCAAACCACGTACAGGTCGTACCGCTACCCGAATCGTCGCGCCTGAGTCCGCAAAACCTTCCTGCTGCTCCAACTGAGCGTCTTGAGTACCTGGAATGCTTATGGCATGAAGCTCTATGCCGCAATTTGGACAGGCATGTTGATCATGTGGGTCGCTATCAATAGCCGTGCCGCATTGAGTACAAAAACGTCGCAATAGAGATACCTGTAGCATGGTCGCGTTTCTTTCCCAGGCTTACCTGGCATCTCGTATGAGATGCCAGGTAGCTACGTGAGTTCCCTGAACTGGATTAACCGTTACCGATAGCCGTGTTACCGGCGGTGAAAGGTTTCGTGTACTGCAATCCGCTAAACGACGTGCTGACCTGCTGATAGGTATAGCTATTGCCGCTTGTCGGGCTGAGGTATCCGGCCTTCTGCACCAGCGCGGGCGCATCGCCAACAGTAGCGAGCAGTGCGGGGGCGTACACCTCGTCCTCAGAAGGGGTGAAGCCACCGAGCCGACGCCCCAGCACACGATGTGCTTCCTCAACCATCGCGATCTGCGCTGAGAGTTGAGCGAGGTCGGGGCGTCCCATCTGCGCGAATTCCAGCACAGCCGCCAGGAATGCCGAGTCAAACACGCCTTCTAATTGCTGCTGTGTCGCGATAAACGTGTTCATGTCGGTAAATGTCTGCGCACCATGCGGGAAACTGAAGGTTTCGGCCAACGAGGCTCCACCATTAGCGGTGAAGAACTGCTGGTGAATCTGCTCCTCGACCAGGAAAGACTTGAGGTCGTTCAGGTCGTTGCCGCTGATGCCCAACTGAGAGGCGTTGGCGATGCCATTGGTGTAAAACGTGACCGCCAACTGCTCGGCAGTGCGAGCAACGGTCAGAATCGTCGCGGGAGTATCGACTGCTGGCTTGTTGAACTTGAATGCGCTGCCGACGCCCGCCCCACTGGCGCGACTGGCACTGTCATAGAGACCATTGCCGCCTGTCACCTTCGCAAAGGCGGGCAAGGCAGAGAGGGCACCAACACCCGCTACCGCTCCGGTGGCAGCAACAGCACCCTTTAAGAGTGAACGGCGGGACCGCGCTCTGGCAAATGACGCCAGCAATTGCTCTGTGGCTGCTTCCTTCGAGATTTTGTCCATGAAATTAGCCTGACCTTTCCTGATAGTTGTGTCGTATCCTGACACTGTCTAAACACATGTGATGATCGCTCTCTAAAAAACACTTAAAGAATCTTCTACACCTTGCTTCGAGAGCCGCTTGCTCAAGAAAGAAGCTGCATAGAGCGTTACGTTGTGGTTGTCCACGGTGGGCGCATAAGCAACATTCGTATCGCTTCTGACTGATTATTACGCCAGGAAAGATATGTCAGATTACATCATTTTACTTATGGATGAGTGAAATTCATAGAAATGGTCTACCGATGAAATAATTACTACGTGCGTAACCGGATACATCCATATAATTAATAGAAACGTATCTTTCTATGACAGTTGTTTTGAGAAGAGTTACAGAAAAGGGAAAGGAGGATACGATGCTAAAAATGAAATGCTTGCTCGCCTCGCTCGGACGGCGCGTACTGCTCGCATGCAGCATGTTTGCCCTACTCATGGTGCTCTCCATAGGGATGATAGGAATGCAGACCGCGTCAGCTTCTGCCGAGGCATGGTCGTTTGTGCGTATTTTTCACGCTTCACCCGATGCAGGGATCGTCGATGTCTTCATGGATGGCACGAAAATTTTGAGCAATTTCCAATACGGTACGGTAACAGGTTATATACCGACCGTAGCGGGTTCGCACAAACTACAGATAGCAGTGATCGGCACAGGAACCAACGCCATAGTTCTCTCACAGACCATCTCCCTGCAAGCCGGAATACCCTATACCGCTGTAGCACTTGGAACGCGGGCGACAGGTCTATCGCTGCCTATCTTCGCGGACAATAATCAGGTTGCTGGTAATCTCGCGAAAGTACGCGTCTATCATATGTCGCCGGGTACAGGCAGCGTAGACGTGAATTCAAGGGGAAATATGCTCATCAGCGGATTGCCCTACGCGCAGGCCAGCGACTACGTGAGCATTCCTCCTGGCTCCTACACATTCAACGTGATGGCAACACAGAATGACACGACCACACCCATCGCGTCCCAGTTGAAACCCTGGACAGTCACCAGCATCTTCGCCATCAGTCAGATCAACAACGGAAGCAGCAATGGAAAGCTGCAATTTATTCAGGCGCAACTCACCGGTATACCGGGAATGCCCGGCACTGGCAGCGATCCACATGCTCAGCCAGTCTCCGCACCATTGTCGCCATCGCCCGCTTCCTTGCCCTGGACACTACCCATCCTGGCACTGCTGGGAGCGATCACCGGCGTGATAATCATTTCCCGCCGTGCGAGTGCAAAGGCATGCGGTCGGACGCAGTAAAGAGGACATTGATGCTTACTGTTCAGTTGCGATTTTCTGTCTTGGTGCTATTACTGGTGCTTGCGCTCAGTGGGTGTGGGCTACTGTCCACACCCACACTGAGGGCTACGTCTCCGGCTAACGCAACGCAAACAGTTCATAGCACACCTCCCACACTTTCATCGCATGCTACAGTCCAGGCGATGCAAGGGGGCAGTACACCATCTCCTACACGCCTGATTATTCCCGCCATTGGCGTGAATGCAACCATTGAAAAGGTCAGCATTCTCGCTAATGGCGAGCTTGCCACACCCACAGGTCATCCGTGGGACGATACCGGCTGGTACGATATGGGAACGCATCCAGGAGACAAGGGAAGTGCCGTCATCGATGGGCATCTTGATCGTCCGGGCGGCTATCCAGCTATCTTCTGGAACCTGCGCAATCTCCACAGCGGCGACTCGGTGATGGTGATCGCCTCACAAGGAAAGACGTTGCACTTCCGTGTGCTCCAGGTGACCTTCTATCCGCCGCAGGCCGCGCCCCTGCAAAACATCTTCGGCAACAATGGCGGTAATTACCTCAATCTGATCACCTGTGCCGGGGACTGGATTCCCAGTCAACATCAAACGACCTTACGCCTGGTGGTCTATACGAAGCTGGTCTCCTGAATTTATATATGACCCCAAAAACTTAACGCCGTTAAAGTGAATTAGATGGTCTGGTATTTCAGCAATCCAGACCTCGGTTTCCCACGCTATCTTTTTACCCAACTACGAAATTTCGCCCGATCCAAAAAAGCCGTGATATAAACGATGTCAGAGGTACAGTCTTTTGTAAGCCGCTTTAACTCAAGTAAGCGATTTTCAGATATTGGGCCAGAACTGTGAACAGCCTCAATCAGATATAGCCAATTCTTTGATTCGGAATAGGCGACAATGTCAGGCAGTTCGCCGTGACTTAGTTCAAAAAAGTTTAGCTCCTTTAATTTGACTTCATTTGTAAATAAAAACTTATCCGCTGTATCCCCGATGTATAGTACGTCTGCTCCATATCCATATCTGGGCAATAATTCTTCAATAATAGCTTTTTGTAGTTCATTGTGTTTGCCGGGGGACAGGTTTAATTCCAGCCCACTTGGTAGGATTACAGGTATTTGCCGGATTTGCCTTGTTGTCTTTAACTTTTCGGTAGCCGTCGTAATTCTTGAAGTAGCTTCTTGTAGTCTACCTTTCCATCCTTCTTTGCCTACACTTCGTAAGTATGCAGTAATTGCAGGATTGATAGCATATCCACGGGATGGATCATTTCTTGCAAGGTTTTCGTTTGTTCTTAAAACCACTTCGCCGATCACCAATAATTTCAAATCTTTTCTTCTGATATCGTCATATGAGCCTGATGAAATCTTTTCTTCAAAATAGGTATTGTTGTACCTGATAATGTCACGGGACTTCATAATTATGCCGTCATGTAAATCTTTTATATTTTCCCATCCGTCAGTAGTATTGACCTGACCGGTAGCCAAGAACGCCATAGCAATCCTTTCGATCCCTCGCCAAGTAATGCCATCAAACGGAATACCAAGGATAGTTAGTGCATCTATAGCTTCTGTGATCAGACGTTGTACTTCTTCATTTTTTGATTTAAATGCGGTTGTTGGTTCTACCAAATTGTTTAGCCAATCATACTCATTTGAAACCAAGACACATCAGATATTCGTTCCTCAGCATCAGTTTTATCTAAATAACTAATGAAGGATTGGGCAAGTGCATGAGCAAAAAGTGGGGGTACTGCATTCCCAATTTGATAAAACTGGCTAGTTTCAGAACCAACGAATTCAAACCAATCAGGAAAACTTTGCAATCTGGCGGCTTCACGCACGGTTAGCTGTCTACGCCGACCATCCGCTAGTTTCACCCGGTGCATATCACTTGTGGGAGCAGCGAGGTTACGACAGGTCATAGTTCGTGCAGGTCTGTCCAGATGTAGATCACGCGGTGTAATGCAGTGAGAAGCAGCTTCGTATCTAGCAACATATTGATCCATACTGGCTGTCAGGAATCTTGGATTAGTTACTTCTTGATTAATCAGGTCGCTAACTGCTTCGCCAGCAGTATGAACCACCTTACTACGTTTTGGAAGCTGATAATGATTCCTGCGTGTGCCAATTACTACAACACGTTCACGGGTTTGAGGAACGCCGTAATGTGAAGTATTTAGTAATCTGTATGTGATGTAGTAACCAAGATCGACTAATTGGCTCAAGACCTGATCAAAGTAAAATTTATTTTTGTACATCAAGCCTCGAACATTCTCAAACATCCAAATTTCAGGTTGAGCTTTTTCCACAGCAGCTATAAAAGTAGGGAACCCATTGCGCGTGTCATTTAGTCCATCCTGCCGCCCGCGAACGCTAAACGGCTGGCAGGGTGGCCCTCCGATAATGATGTCTACCTTTGGGAATTCAGTATCGATAGTAAGTAACCGTTGCTCTGCATTGCCAATTAAGTTATTGGAATAAGTAGCAACACAATCTTCATCTATTTCAAGCCCAAAAGTTTCAAAGCCAGCAGATTCAAAGCCCAAAGCTAACCCACCAGCACCTGAGAATAGATCAAGTACTAATTCTTTTCTAGTCTTTCTCGGCTGAAGCAGTGAGTTGATGTATTCTACATAATTCATACGTTTATTTTATCAGCTACTTGCATGTGTCGGCAAATAAGGCTGCAAATTCGCTTGTATTCTAGACCTTATTTGCTATCAACAGAACAGCGACAAGTTTTCCTTTAGGTTAGCGCAAGCAGAGGTCGTTGCCGGACTCATCACCGAAGCAGTGCCCGTCCTTTGTGAGGATCACCACTTTCTTGATGTTTGGAAACTGTTTGAGTGTCGCATCAATTTCCGCGGTAACGCGTGCATCGGCACCAATGCCCGCGGAGGTGGTGCTGCGACAGAATTGCACGGTTGCTGTCCCGGTTTCCGGCTTTGGTCCTTTCTTGTTCAATGTGAGGATGAAGTCGGGGCCGCCAACGGGCAAGGAGCCTGTGCAATTCGATGGGCCACTGAGCATTGTATTAAGCTCTGTGAAGTAGCCAGCTTGTTGTTCGGAGAGGGTCGGTCCTGCTATTAGAAGTTGGAGGGAGAAGGTTCCCACAGCGATGGTGGGCGACGTGCGATCAACTGGATAGACGGCGGAGGAATTGTTGAATGACGCAGGAGACTGAGAGAAGAAAACCTTCACGGGATAGCTATTGGCGGTCAAGGCTGTGGAGGCATGCGCACTCGAAGCCGCATTGGCGCGAGAAGGCAGATTGCCACTATACAGGCTGAACACAAAGGCGAATAGCGCGAAGGTACAGAGCACTACGAGAAGCAGGAAGCGAAGCCGACGTGAAGGCGAACGTGTAGGGGTGTCCTGGAGATTGCTCATACTCATTCTTTCCTTTTTTGAGATTGCTCATACATAATTGTTTCGATAGGTCATAGCAATTGTTTCAATAGGTCAATGCACTGCGTAGAAATGGTACTGCATACAAGTGATACCATCGAAGAGAGAAGGATATGCTGCTCTACCTGGAATGAGTATATTGCTATTGCTAGCAACTAGGATGTGAACTATGGCACAACTGGGATGTGATGTACGTCACAGCAAGAGGTCTGAAGCTTTCCTCTGACAGTATTGCACTGTCCCACTCGTATTGCTGATAAGCAGGAATACGAGTGGGGACAGTGTAAGGAGAAGTCACACGGATAGGAAACCTATCATGTGTTTGTGGCGTGTGACTTCGAGCTAGCTAGCTACCCAAGGCCTCTAACAGTAGATCGCCTTCTTCAGGAGTGACGCGCCCTTCGGCAATCATGCGGAGGATGGCTTCGCGCTCCTGGTCAATATCATAGGAAGCGGCAGGAGGTGTTTCTGTACTGACATTGTTCCTATTTGAGGATTTTCCTTCTACATCCTCTAAGTCCTCTATATCCTCCACATCCTCTATATCCTCCAGTTCCTCTACAGGAGACACTGGTGATACAGGTTCGACTGGAGCGACAGGCGATACAGGTTTAACTGGGGCAACTGGCGGGACTGGAGGTACCGGTGCAACTGGCGGCTTGGGAGGCGTTGGTACGCGCAGATTGCTCATCGCTCGCTCGACCGCTTCAAACGCGCCCGATACACCCTCGGCGGTAGCGCGGCGGGCCTGCTCACGAATGCGCTCTAATCGCTCCGGATCGAGCCGCCATTCGCGATCATTGAAACGAATGTTGATGCGCGATGCCTGCTCATGAGACTTGTGCGCTTGCCGCTCGGCCTGGCGTTGCGCACGACGAGCCTGCGCTTCCGCTTTACGAGCAATCTCTTCCGCGATACCGGCACCACTGGACCAGCCAGCCTCGCTAAAGGCCGAGGCAATTTCGCGGCTCAAATCCTGACCGAGCTTGCTGAGTTCACGTCCCAGATTAGACATATCATGTCCAAAATCGTTCCATGATCCGCCAGTTTCGCTCGCATTGCTGGAACTGCGTGGATTGCCCGTGCCTTTCAAGGCCAGGTCGCCACCAACAGTCAGTTCGAGGTGCGCTGTGCCGCTACCATACACGAGGTTGATCATTTTTCCACTCCTGCTGGCGACGATAGAACGTCCACTGATATCGCCACCGACTCGTGCGACAATACTGAGGCTCGCATTATCCGGCACAACCACCACAGCATCGCCACCGACATTCAAACGTGCAAGCGTATCAGCCGAGAACATTGAATGCAAGACGAGGTCTCCACCAATACCACCAACCTCTACTCCGTCCTGTAAATCCTTGAGCGAAGCATCGCCCGCGACACGCCCAACCTGTAGTTTCCCACCGGCGCGATCAAGGTTCATATCGCCGCCAACACTACCCAACTCGACATCACCCTCCACGCCGCGTACAGTACAGTCGCCACCCACGTTGCCAGCTTGTAGGTTCGCAGCACCGCTGACGTTCAAGTCTCCACCGATGGTGCCAAGCATGACCTCTGTATTGGAACTGCCCTGCACGCTGCCATCACCACCCACGACGCCGCAGCGCAGCGCGGCCTGCACGCCACGCACACTGATATCTCCGCCGACGGTGCTTACCACAACGGTCTCAGCCTGTTCCAACGATAAATCGCCACCGATGGTCTCGATCTCTATTACGCCGACATTTTTGACTTGCGCATCCCCGCCGACACTATGACG
This sequence comes from Ktedonobacteraceae bacterium, assembly GCA_051004815.1. Lineage (GTDB taxonomy): Bacteria > Chloroflexota > Ktedonobacteria > Ktedonobacterales > Ktedonobacteraceae > JBBQXY01. The sequence continues at coordinate 22,260 of JBPCJY010000213.1, read as the reverse complement.
CACGCGTAAGACAGGGGTATTCATCACCACCAGATCACCGCCCAGGTTGGTTAATTCGATCGCTTCGCCGATATTCTCCAAACCTGCATCCCCGGCGATGTTCTTCAATATGACATCGCCCGCCACATTGTCTAAAGCAACGCGCCGTACTCCTTCGACCAGTGCATCGCCTTGCACACTGGTGGCCTTGATGGCGGTATCGTCGGGTACGATCAAAGCCAGATCATCGTCACAATCAAGAATGGTGAGCACATTCCCTTCCTGCTGGAGATCCGCCACGCTGCCGTTCGTTTCTACACTGATTGTGCGTTCGCGCCAGACGCGCACCTTCAGATCGCCATGAATCTGCGTAATATTGACACGCGGCGCATTCCCGACGGTAAATGTTTGTTGGGCCATGAAATCCTCCATTGAAACTATTCAGTATAAATTTCTACTCGCTCGCCCTCTTCCAGGTCCTGTAAATCCAGTAAGCGTCCGGTGACACCACTCGCGATAGCACGCAACAGGTCTTCTAATGCACTGCCGCTCACTTGCGGGAGCAGGCGCGTTGCAAGGCGCAGCCCCACATGTATCAAGCTTACTGGAATGACGACATTGGCTTTTTGCCGATTATTCGTCAAGTTCGTCACGCGCACACGCACCATTCGTTTTTGGGAACGTTCGTCGGAATGGGGCTGCTCTACGGCCAGCATATCCAACAATTGCGCAGCCTGTGCGGCAGTCACTTTGCCCGTCTCGACCATGTGCAGAATTCGGTTGCGCTCATCAATTGAGGCAGCCATAGGATTACCCTTTCATCAAACGCATGGCATCTTCAACGCTGATCTCTTTAGAAGCCAGGCGGTCAAGAATGGAACGGCGATCAATGCGACCATCGCTCTCAGGAGTTCCACCCAGCGCGGTCACAATTTCATCCAGGCGGCTACGTGCAGTATTATAGGCAACGTCCAGTTCCACCGCCAATTTTTGGATATTGCCACGATACTTCACTAGCAGCTCAACAAAGTCGAGTTGTTCGCGGTTCAAACGGCTAATCCATCCCAGGCTGAATTGGCCTTCAATGACAATGCCACTATCGGGACATTCCAAACGAGTGACTATGAGCTCGCCACCGGAGACAGGGTCTTTCGTAATCAACGGGTGCATTCAGATACTCCTTTAAAGGTAGGTTCATTTTTTGTTATCTCATTGATGTTTTTCGTTAACGATATGGTAATAATACCATGCCAATTACAAAAAGTCAATATAATTTGGCAATAATTTCTAATTGTTTGGTGAATATTGTTAAAATAAAGAGGACATGTCTTACTCCATATGCACTACAGCAGCAAAACAAAAGACATGCTCATCAGAGGGGAGAGCAAATAGATCAAAGCAGTCGCTCCTATGAGCGTCTATTTACCTCCCGAAATGGCGAACAATCCAACGACGCCCACAATATACATCACAAGTACCACTATCGAGTCGATGCCCAGGAAGAGGATTTGGCGTTTGGGGCGGAAAATTAGACCGTAGATATACACTGCTGTCAGAAGCACACCTAAGCTGGCAAGGTAGATGTCGGAGTTTTTGGCTTGTGGGAGTGCTGATTGTCCTGAGAGGATCGTTGCAGGCAAAAAGAGGACAGGTAAAAAAGCGTTGCCGCCAAAGATATCGCTGAACGCAAGGGCATAGTCGCCGTTTTTGACAGAGGCCAGCCCCGTTGAAAGCTCTGGGAGTGACGTGGCTGCCGCCAAAACGGTTGAACCGAAGAGGACGCCGCTCAAGCCAATATGACTGGCGATAGCGTTGCCACTCTCTTCAAGGAGAACACCCGCGGCTAATGTGACCAGTGCGGCAACAGCAAAGGTCAGCAGGACACGCGTCGTACTCCATTTTTCTCTCTTTTTCTGGCCGCTGCTTTGCTGAGGGTGCGAGGTATTAGGAGCACGCCCTTTTTCTTGCCATGGCAGGTCCGTGCGTGCCTTATTGATCAACCAGAGGCCGATGAGCCAGAGAGCAGCTATCAACAAATCACCAGGAGCCAGGCGTGCGAACACGATTGATTTGGGCAGTTGGGTTCCCATAATAGAGATTACGAGGACGCCGATGACCAATACGCCTTCGAGCACAAGTTGCAGTGACGTGGCTTCATAGGAGAGCGCGGCCTTACGACGCAAGCCGAAGCCGTCCAGGATGACGAGCACGACCGTTTGGATCGCGATCCCTCCCAGGATATTTCCAATGGCAATGCCAACATTGTGCGTCAGGGCAGCACTACAGACAATAGCGATTTCGGGAAGGTTGGTGGCAATCGCTAGGAAAATAATTCCGCCGAGAGCCTGTCCGAACCCAAAGCGTGAGTCGATGACATCGGTAGTATTAGAGAGTTGGATACCAGCAAACCACACAGCTGCCGCTCCCACCGCAAAGATAGGGATTAAAAGCAGCAGAGAGAATGATGCAAACATAGTTCTATCCTTCTACGATCTACTTTACTAGGATAATAGCAGAAAAGAGAGGGAGAAAGCCAACGTAGTTTACCATTGTCTGCATATTAGTGGAATGGTCATTCGGCCTCTTGAATGCGATAGGTATGGGTTAACCGGGTTGCTTTTCTTAGCATGATGCTCACGCCACAATAACGGGTCTCCGCCAATTCAATCGCCCGTTCAACCGATTGAGGGCGCACGGAGCGGCCTGTGATGAGATGCTCGACGGTGATCTCTACAAAGACCAATGGATGCGTTTCAGCACGAGTCCCTTGAACATGCACCTCGTAATGAGTGATAGCCTCTTGTTTCTTGTGCAGAATCGATATCACGCTCATCCCTGAGCAGCCAGCCAGACTTGCTAGCAACATCTCCATAGGGCTATATCCCGCGGCATGTTCCCCATCGAGCCGCACGGTGTGACCGGCACTGGAATGTATATCGAAACGCATAGCAGCATCATATGTTGCCTGTACTTGTATTGTCTCTGCCATAAGCTCTTTCCCCGACTTTCCTCAAGACTGCTCTCTTTATGTAATACTATCACGAAAGACACCGACTCACATGAGTGTTGACACATATGCAAGTCTCCGTTCGATAAGAATTGATCCAGAGGCCCAAAGCCGTGTAAGATACATGTGAAGGGGAATAACACTGCTCGAACATCTGAAAGCGGCATCTTGCCCGCGTTGGAAACCCTCGGCTCTTTCACCATCCCTACCTCTCAGCACAACCCGAACTCTGGGAACCGGGCGAGGTCGAATGGTTTGTCATCATTCGCACAAATCCCCCCACGCGCAGGCGCAAACTATCTCATTGCCTGCTGGTCGTGCAACTTCCCTTGCTGCCCGATGGCACGCAAGGCACTCCTTCAAGCAGCGTTTAGCCCTCCAACTGGAGCTACGGAAAGAACCACCTGTTGAATCCCGCCAGGTGCAATACGTCTGCAATTTCAGTTTTCGCGAGTAAGACAAAAGGGATGATGAGGGAGCGACCACTCCAAAACGGAGGCTCTCCACTTCTTGGTTTGCCTTCACATTGGAATGGTCTCTTTAGAACTCAGCGTCCGCGCATCTCAAAGGCGAGGACGTTATTGCTCGAAACGCACGCTTCAGCCTTCTAGAAATGGCCCCACCCGTTGTATGTCGTTGTATCCAGGACAGCAAACCAATCGAAATCGGTGAAGCTTTGGGTGCCCAGTGGTTCATGGCTCCTGTTCTTCTGACTGCCAGAGCGAATCGGAAGGGCCGCAATTTCCTCTGCAGGAAGCCCTTGCCCTTGATGGGTGGGAATGAACCGCACCGGCCCGGGAGCGGATGTGAACCGCGCCTCAAGCGTCCCGACTTCTGGCTGGCCGATCCCGTTGGCTGGCGAGGAGCCTACGGCTGAGCCGATGACGGCATAGCGGCGACCGAACAGTTCATGAAGATGAGATCCAACGGGCCACCAGATCACCGTCTCATTCCCCCATTGCCATTGCACCTTTCCACGCTTAAGATGGCTATTGTGGGCAAAAACCAGGACGTTGCCTCGCCCCTGTTCACGGGAGACGATGTACGCCAGATTCTCTGCCATCATGGCGTCACGTATGTTGAGCAGTCTCTCCTGGCGTTTCTCGGACGTTTGCGCTAACACTGTATGATAGTGTAAGAGCTGCCGAGCCACCACAGCATAATGGACGGCTTCTCGATAGCGGTGCTCATCGCTCCTTGCGACCAGTTCGGGACGACGCACGCGCAGCTCTGAAATCAGCTCCTCTGTCTCGATCCGCAGTGCAGTTGCCTCCGGTGATCGACCTATCGCTTGCGTCGGGTCGAGCGCGGCAGCCGGATTTTCCCAGGCAGAGTCCTGTCCTAGCAGCGGGTCGATGCGATTTCGATACTCCTGGGAACTTCCACTATCAACTGAGCTGAGGTAATCAAGCGCAACGTGGAGTGTCTGGCGAGGACTATCTGTGGTCATATCGGTCGGGCTATCGAAACCATAGAACTGGAGTTTCCTCTGGTGTGCTGGATCAGCATTGTAGTGCCTCATCCACTCGACAAGTTCTCGATTCGCTTCGAATTTTCCGAAACCGTGGCTAAATCCAATATCCTGCAATGCCTCATAGGATACCGGACCTCGGCCAAGCACGTATTCGTTGATGATGGGTCCCCGAGGAAAACTGCTCTCAATGGCAATGGCACTGTAGCCATGGGCTTCGACAAGACGTTGGAAGAGTTGGTTGCGAAGAACAAGCAGCTCTTCTCCTCCATGGAGTGCTTCTCCAAAGCCAAGCAATGCTACCTCATCACCAAGTGAGTCGATCACCGTATCCACGGTGGCGTTGAAGTCCGGGCAAGAATCGAGCGAGCATGGGATTGCCTCGTGTGCTATCCAGTCGTCGAGTGTCGCATATACTACTGCTGCGTTCGTCATGAGTCTACCTTTCATTGTTTTCACTGTCACATTCATCTAAGGAGAAATCTTCTCCTCCTGCTGCTTCTCTCCCCTGCTCTCGTCTACCGTCTGAGAGCAGGGAGTCTGGACAAGTGAGAACACGCTCCAGGCTTCGGCAGATCTCGCAGGAGGTTGCATGTATGCATCTCCGATCCAAGCTGGCCAGGCTTTTTCTGGATCATGTCTCTACAGTACAACACAGATGCAAGAGTAGAGGGTAGAAAGAGAGCCAGGAGAGTGCGTATGGACAGAAATGGATCAGAGCAAGCTCAATATGCTTGGATTTCTGTGATAGAACGAGGAGTGTATCGCAAAAAGCCTCAACCCCGAACTTGGGAGTTTTACATGAAGCTTGGCAACACCTTACGCGCTATCGAGTCTTCCCAGGGCTGCTGGAATGAGCGTCGAGCCGGGTGCGCAACTATGAAGCCTTTGCTCTGCTGCCACCGGTTTCTCGCAGCAAGAGCGGCTACCGTCTCTACACACGAGCCTCATCTTGCTGCATTCAAAACTGCTTCATGTTGGGATTTACAGTCTGAGGTATCTGGATCAATTTTTATCGCAACGGAGACTTGCAATATGTGTCATCACTCATGTGAGTCGGTGTCATCACGAAACGGTCAAAAAACCACAAAAGTGCTGTAGACAATCGCCCGGAAAAATCGTACCATAGACAAACATGCAAAAAGAACATTTCATGTATCACCTATCTAGCAAAAGGGAAAGCAACATGTATCATCTATCCCATAAAAAGGAAACCACTATGCTATTTCTGACACTGCCGTCAGTGCGATATAAAGAGAGTTTTCTGCAAAGCGTAGAGGAGTTTCACGGCGAGAGCAGACAGCTCTATTACGACACGAAGAGGATCAGGCAGGATTTTGCCGGTTTTGTACAAAGCTTACACGACCACGAAGACCGCACTAAGACGAAGCTGGAGCGCATTCCTTCCACCGAGTACTGGCTTATTGATGGAGAGGAGGTTGTTGGTGGATTGAACTTGCGCCACGAGTTGAATGATATCCTCTTGCGCATTGGCGGTCACATCGGCTATGAAATTCGGCCCTCCAAGCGACGCCTGGGCTACGGGAAAGAGATATTACGTCTTGGCCTGGAAAAGGCCAGGGAACGAGGATTTCGTTGTGTCCTCGTCACCTGTGATGCCAACAATATTGGCTCCAAGAAAATTATTGAATACAACGGCGGCGTCTTTGAGAACGCAGTAGACGTTCCACGCAGTACGGTGAAAAGGCTGCGCTATTGGATCACGATTGACCCTACGGCCAACTCGTCTCGGTGAGCGGGGTAATAATCACTTCTTGCAGAGCTGATTCGGGTGGAACTTGTGCGGCGAAGACGATCACCTGGGCGACGTTGGCAGGGTCTTGTAAGTTTTGCTCTTCCGGCATGGGGATGCCTTGCTCCACAAAACGATCAAAGAAATGGGTGCGCATGCCACCAGGGATAATCGTGGTAACGCGAATACCATCGGCACGCCCTTCCACACCCAGACCACGGCTAAAGCCCACAAGTCCCCATTTGGAGGCATGATAGGCGGCGGCATTGCCCCAGGCACGGGTGGACGCAGTGGAAGCAATGTTGATGAAATGGCCGGAATGCTGCTGTTTCATCATCTGTAGTGCCGCCTTCGCTAAGATGAAGGGGCCGCGCAAATTCACATTAATAACCTGGTCCCATTGCTCGATAGTCATATCATCGACCGAGACGGTATGATCGACCGCGGCACAGTTGACCACGATATCCAGGCGTCCAAATTGCTTTTCCACGCCCTCAATGGTCGAAAAGATGGCAGTGGCGTTGCTGACATCGCATTGAAAGGCCATGCTGCTCACATGCTGACCCGCAAGGTCACGGCTGACGCGCTCGGCTGCTGCGCCGTTGATATCCACACAGACAACGCTACAACCGACTTGTGCGAAGGCGCGTGCGGTAGCTTCGCCAAGGCCACTACCGGCACCTGTGACAAGGGCTACTTTTCCTTTTAAGCTGTTTTCATTCATGAATAAGAACTCCTTTATGTTTATTGCTCATAGTGCTTCAAGTTTGCGCTCCTGCATAGTTGGCTAAGATGCTTTCACGGGATGCGGCGGGTGTACATTAAATTCTCGGACAAGCTCCTCAAAGAGTTCGGTGGCGTTGTGGGTACGGTCTTCAACGGTGGTGGGTAGGCCAAGATGGTATGTGCCACTGGGAAGAATGCCACAGCCGCCATACTTGCGAATCAAGAGGAACTGGACCACCACCTCTTCGCCCGCGTGTTCAGGTGGGAGTCGCCGCCACCAGGAAAAACCGCCGACACTCAGAAGCTTGATTCGGTCAAAGAGCACGTTCGCTCCACCTACCCATGCCACCTTGTAGCGTGCAACCTCACCGTCGGCAGCATAACGCTGCTCCAGGTGCAACGGATTGGCCGCGTTATTCACCTTATGTCGTTCCCAGGGGATGGTGTCGCGCTCGAATGGTTCAGCAGTGACGGGGCCTGTCCATATTTCGATCTGCTGTTGCTGTGGACGCACATCGTCAAGGTAGCTCAGGCCAGCAGCGGGACAGCCTACAAAGCCACATTGCTCAGAACGGAGGACATGCATCATGCGCTCCATCACGGGCGGATCGAGCAGAACATCATCGTCAAGATAGTGAACATAGGGCGCGTGGCTCTGTTCCAACAAGAATTGTCGCTGCTCCGCGAGACCCTGCCGTGGCAGATGGTGATGCAGGGTGACATTATGTCCATGCCAACGCAGGGCTTGCACCAACGTCTGTATCTCAATACTGGTGAGATAGGTTTCATCGTCCCTGGTCTGGTCTGAAACGATAACATCGAAGTCGGTAAAGGTCTGGCCGAGCAGGCTGGTCAGCACGACAGCGAGGCCCGTTTTACGTCTATAGGTTGGAATAAGTACATCAACCAGTGGCAAAATCTACTCCTTCCTCGATTGTATCGTCTGAAAGCGCAGTGAGAGAAGCCAAAGACAAGCGTTCCACCGATAATGGCTCACTCACGCGTTCCGCCAGCACCGCTTCATAGAGTGCCGCGGTGCGCATGGCTACGATTGACCAGGTGAATTCACGCTCTACCCTCTTACGGGCAGCCAGTCCCATTTTCGTACATACCTCTGGGCGACTCAAGAGCTGCTGTAAACTGGCTGCCAGGGCCGCTGGATTACGCGGTGGAACCAGCAGCCCTGTCTCGCCATCTTTAATGGTAAAGGTAAGGCCACCAACTGCTGAGCCGATTACGGGGCGACCACAAGCCATGGCTTCCAGTGGAGTCAAACCAAACGGTTCGTACCACGGGGTAGTGACCGTGACATCGCCAGCACTATAATAGTAGTGCAGTTCGTTCGCTTGCCGCTTGCCCACAAAGCGCACATGCTCGGTGATGCCCAGTTCAGTCGCGAGACGCTGCAATTCACCAATCTCAGGAGTCGCCTTTGGGTCAGGTGCAATAGTTTCGCCTCCCACCACCATGAATGTGATAGGCTGTACACAGCTAGCAGAGTTATTTTCATCCTTTTTGACCAACAATGCTAGCGCACGCACGATATTGCGGATATCCTTGCGCGGCAGCATACGTCCGACGTAGACAATGACCTTCCCTTCCTGTTCAAGGCCAATGTGGCTACGAGCTTCAGCCTGTGAGACAGGGCGAAAAGCCCTGGTATTGACGGCAGATGGAATAATCACGACCTTGGCGGGATCGGCACGGTAATCTTCGATGAGTTCAGTGCGCTCGGCAGGGCATTGTGCGATAATCCTATCCACCTCACGGACGATGCCCAATTCAGTTTTGATACGGTCTCCAGGGCTGGTATCAACTTTTTTCTGATGTCGCTTTTTGGTCTTGCCTGTGGCGTGGAATATCTGCACAGCAGGTATACCAAGTCGCTGACGCAATTCGCTCGCTACCCAACCGGACATCCAGAAATTGCCATGAATAAGATCGTAGCGGGCCTCGTCACGTACCATGAAACGCAAAAAGGCAGCGCGGAATTCCGGCATAAAGGGCCATAGTTCATCCTTGGGACGCGGCTGGGCAGGCCCTGCCTGTAGGTTAATCACTCGCACTCCTGGTGTCCACTTGATAATTTCAGGCGCGTCCATGCTATCGCGACGAGTAAAGACATCGACAGCATAGCCGCGACGAGCGAGATTACGGCTCACCTCGTCCACATACACGTTTTGCCCACCCGCGTCCGCCCCACCCAACACCGCTACTGGGCTGGCGTGTTCACTTAAAAACGCAATCCGTGTTAATCGATCCATTGATTTTTTCCTCTCTTAAAAGGTTTTCTGTAGAGTGTTACTCCCTGAACAATCTTTCCTGGCAAGGACGACCTTTACAGTCGTTCTCTTGTCATCTGCGTGACGAGCGCAAAGGCGGCATGCCAATCACGTATGAAACGCGCTAAACCAAAACGCTGTCGGGCAACTGCCTGTGCGTTTGCGCCTATCCTCCGCGCCTCCTCTATGTTACTCAGCAAAAAGTGCATCGAGTGAATAAGCTTGTCTATATCGCAGGAGAGATAACCGGTAACACCATCCTCAATGACGGTGGGTAGTTCGGTCGTCGCCAGGGCCACCACCGGCATGCCTATGGTCATAGCCTCGATGACCGCCAGGGGCAAGCTGGTATAGCGAATTGGGCTGAATAAGAAGCGGTATTGGGCGATGCGGCTGTGCAGCTCGCGATATGGCACATCTCCCAGACCACCAAAAGCCTCCGTCTCCATACCGACCGCATCAAGGGGGACGCTTTGTTGTGCCGCGAGGAAGAGGTCATAGCCAGCGATGCGCGGTCGCTTCTGCATTCCATTGACGACGGTAATGCCACGCTCACGTTGTCCACTGTACGTTAATGAAGGGTCAATGGCGACGCTATGCTCAATGACCATCGTTGGTGTCTTGCCGTTGTCCCACATCAAGCGGTTATAGTGCGTCACATGCACCAGTAGCACATTCGGATCATCAATGGGATGGCGCGTATCAACAGCACTGGGCTTAGGAGTGTTATGCTCCAGGTAAATCTTGGGAAGCCGACGCTGCTGCTCGCTTAATATCTCATATGCATCCTCAACATAGTTTTTGGGAGTTTGATAGATAATCAGGTCTAGTTTCAGGTCGCGCACCTGCTCGGCTGGTACCTCTCGTACATAGTCAGGCAAATCAAAGGTTGGGCCACGACCACCATACCCTTCGGGGCGTCCTGCTTTCACGGGAAGGTACCAATCAGCGTCAATACGAGCCAGTGTATTGAGATAGCTACCATGAATATGCCAGATTAAAATTTTCAAACGCTGCATGTCATAGTTCCTCTCGGAGAAGCGCAATTCATTACATGCTCAACTGCATGCATGACCATCTCTGGCCTGACCCAGCGCAGACACCGATGGTCGATAGGACACTGCCAGTAGCTGCAAGGGCTACAGGCCACCGGGTGCCGCACAATAGGATGGAAAGTCTGATCCAAAGCCGCCCAACGTCGCGGATCGACGGGGCCAAAGATAGTGACACTCGGTGTCTGTAGCGCGTTTGCAATGTGCGCTGGACCAGTATCATTACTAATGAAGAGGTCTAATTCACTGATGAGAGCAGCCAGAACACCTAGCGAAGTCTTCCCAGCTACATTCAAAGGTTCTACACTCATCCTTTTTATAACCTCATGTACTGTTGACCTTTCATCAGCACCACCAGTTAAAACAATATGCGCGTTGAAGCGTCGGGCGCAGAAATCCGCTACTTGCGCGAAGTATTCGGCTGGCCAGCGACGCGACGAAGGTCGCGCACCGGTATGTATGCCAATCAGGGGACGAGGTGTATTATCCATGGCCACCCCAGCCTCCCCAGGGTGGGCGGGAGGTACACGGTCAATGTCATCCACCAATACCTTCTCTTGCAATTGCCCTAAGAGTTGTGCCGCCTCCGCATAATCTTCATCGAACAAGGGGAACTCTAAGGTGGGAGCGAGATAGTGACAACCCAACAACTTTGCCAACCCCAGATTGCGCAGTACTTCCGGTTGATCGTCGGGATAAGGCAACCCTAATGTCAATCTAGCGGGCGGCGTCTGTTCGTAATAGCCAGCAGTCACTTTGCCACCCAGTGCCAGAGCCAGTTGATCACTGATGCGACCACTGCCATGCATCTGAATCACAAGATCATAGGCATATGCACGCTGCTCCACGAGGAATTGTTGGGAACGCTCAGGGTTCACAGGCACTTCCGCGATGCCTGGATAGCCCGTGAATTCGACGAATCGATCCACGTAACGAGCAAAACGGCGCACAAACGAGGCTGCCCACGGCAAACCGATCAGCGTAATTTCCGCGTAGGGAAATTCGGCTCGTATGGCCCGTAAGGCTGGAACGGCCAGTAATAGATCGCCCAATTGTAAGGCACGCAACACAGCAATCTTGCGTGGTTGCATACTCGCAAGCCGTGTTCTCTCTCTGCTAATACTCTGTTGTAGGGCATGCTCTATCATGTGTTTGCTCCAATATGTGCCGCGCCACTATCCAGCAGTAGGGACTCAACCACTTCGACCACCTCTTCCGGCGCGATATTGAGACAGGGCAGTCCGATGGGACACTCAAAAAGGTAGCATGGATGGCATGAGGTATGACGGCGCAGCAATGTATGTATGGTTGTACGAGGACGCCATTGTGCCTCATAGTCGGTACCAGAGAAGAGGATTACCGCGGGTGTCCGCACGGCATCGGCAAGATGCATGGGCAAGGTATCGTTGCACATTACCAGCGTAGCTTGCTCAACCAATGCCGCGTACTCGGTCAGGGATGTCCCGCCAGGCAAACAATGCACAGTGGGAGCATGGGATCGTAACTCTTCCAACAATGGAGCTTCTCGCTCAACACCAGTCACCAATACAGACCAACCTCGCCGGGAAAGTAAACGGGCGATGATGCCAAAGCGTTCTACAGGATAGCGACGGGCATGCGCACTCGCCCCTGGATGCAATAGCAAATATGGTTTCGCGGGATCAAGCCTTGCCTTGGCGAGAAGCGTTGGAACAGCACCTTTGGCCGCGGCGGGAATAGCCACCACAAGCTGTCGTTCGCGCACTACAAACCCCAAACATTCGATGAGGCGCAGGTTGCGCTCAACCTGGTGTAGCTCCTCTGGAGCACCGCGTAACTCTGTCGTCAAAGTACTGCCGCCAAACTCCTTTGATTCACCTGCTCGCAACGGTATGCCGGCCAGGTAGCAGACATAGCCAGGCGTATGCGGCGTTTGGCTGAAGGAAGTAAAGATCAGTGCCGCATCGAAGTGCCGCTCCGCCAATGTCTCTATCAGTTGTCGCTCGCGTGCAGGATCAAAAGCTATGCGATTGCCGACGTCCTGCCAGATCGTGCGCCAGATAATCACATCGTCAATCCAGGGCAATAATGGCGCGGCAGTTGCGCCTGCCGGACTGGCTAACAGGGTAAGATGTGCTTGTGGCGATGTCTCTTTGATCGCTCGGAGTGCTGGCCCCAACATGATTATGTCGCCAATATTGTCCAGGCGCACTACCAGGATATTTTTTGCCGCGAGCCACGCGTTGTTAGACATGCAACTGCTCCTTTCCTACTTCTCCCACTTGTGCTAGCAACGCGGAGACGACCGCGACCACCATCTCCGGGGTTACTAAACGCAAGCATTCGTGCTGGTAAGGGCAGATACGGCTATAGCAGATGCGGCAGGGTACATCAACGTTGAGGAGCCTATGGGGAACGTGCCACGGCCCCCATTGTGCAGGAGGATTGGTCAAGGCAAACAAGGCAATGACGGGAGTTTTGACCGCCGCCGAGATATGCATCGGCCCGGTATTGTTTGTCACCGTCAAGTCGGCGGTTTCTATTAACGCACATAACTCAGGAAAGGACAGGACACCCGCTACCGCGTACACTGAACGACGCATTTCTTGCTGCACCTGACCTTGAATGCGCTCAACTAGCTCTTGTTCGTCTTCCGCGCCAGTGAGCATCACCGTCGCACCAAGCTGTTCCACCAGCAGATTGATCACTTCCACGTACATTTCCCAGGGATAGGTGCGGGCGGGCATACTACAACCTGGATGCAGCACGACGAAGGGACGATTGCGCTTGATGTGCCGCTCCTCCAAAAGTTCGTCAATGGCGCATTGCACGCCAGCGGGTACCTGTAGCACAAGGTCACGTTCAGCGGTATCCATGCCAATAGCACCCACCAGGTCTAGTCCGCGCTCGACTTCGTGCATGCATATGTTTTTGTTTTCTGGATGTTTGTGCCGCGTCGTGAGCAATGAACCGGGGCCGTCAATAGAGGCCGCGACACGCAAAGGGATGTCCGCCAGGTAGCACAGATAGGCCGCAGGCAACGGACTCTGATGATAGGATGTGAAGATGATAGCTCCGTCAAACCGCCGCTCGCGGATGGTTGCGATCATCTGCTGCTCGCGCTGGCTATCTTGTGGCAATTTGTGCCATGGGTCCATCCAGGGGGCCGCATAGACGATCACATCAGCCACATCAGGATTGAGGCGAGCCACCTGTGCTCCTATCGGACTGGCGAGCAAGGTGAGTTGTGCAGCAGGCAATGATGTTTTTATGGCATGGAGTGCGGGCGTCGTGACCAGCACATCTCCCAGGTTATCCAGGCGAATAGCCAGAATCCGCCGCGCACTCCTCCATTGTGCATCAATCATATATTTACTCCGGTTTTGGGGGTGTGCGGCCATCTTGAAGGACAATAATCCAAATCTGTGGCTGGGCCATAGCCTTCAATAGAGCAAATGAGGTGTAGAGCATGTAGCGTATCGCGTGCTACAAACTCCGGATGGCGTAGTGCCTGTTGCGGAAAAGATTCCGTTCCCAGATCAACCAGGATAGTACGGCATCCGGCACGGTTGCCTGCCTCAATATCATCAAGAATGTCTCCAACAAACCATGAATGCCGCAAGTCAAGAGTAAGGTCATCGGCAGCTTGGAGTAGCATTCCTGGTTGTGGTTTGCGACAACTACAGTGGATAGCGAGGTCAGGGATCACACCCTTTGGATGATGGGGACAGTAATAAATACCATCCAGATGCACATGCAGCCGTGTCAATTCGTCGGTAAGGTATGCATGCATACGTGCCAGATCAGCTTCTGTAAAGTATCCCCGTGCAATACCGGCCTGATTGGTAATCACTACCAGACAAAAATCTGCCTCCTGTAGCATGCGTAATGGTCCCTCAATCCCTTCATAAAGACGCAAATCCTCTGGCTGTGCGGGATAATGGCGTGGGTACACCAGTGTTCCATCGCGATCGAGGAATACAGCCTTCTTTACCATCCTACAACTCCTTTTTTGCTACAAGTTTCATCTATACAGTAACTAAGTCAATGGAATAACACAAGTGAACAATGGAAAAAATCGAGAAACAATTGTTTTTCTAAGGATTTCCTTAACTTCATTGATGCATCAGGTGCTATACCACGTAATAATTTTGTCTTTAAAGCGAGCAACCGTAAAATAGTGCCAGTTTTTACACGAATCAGCGACACAAAGAGTTGAGGCATACAGTTTCGCACCCCCCTTGCAGCGCAACACACCGGCCTTCAGCAGGAAGAAGGCAATCAATGCTACAATAAAATGAACGCGATGGAGATGATGAATATCAGGAGGTACAAGAGGATGGCAGGCTTGCAGGCTTCGACGGACGTGATCATTATTGGTGGAGGCGTGATCGGCTGTAGTATTGCCTATTATTTGCGTAAGGCGGGAGTAGAGGTAATTGTTTTAGAGCAAGGCGATATTGGAGCGCAGGCGTCGAGTGCGGCTGCTGGTCTGTTAGCCCCATTGGGTTCGCTCTCTGGCCCAGGTCCCTTTGCCGATCTGTTACTCGCTAGCTGGTCAATGTTTCCCACGCTCATGCCAGAACTTGAGGATGTCAGCGGTATCCGTATGGAATATGCCAGGACGGGAGCATTACGGGTCGTGCGCAATCCCAAAAGCAGCGCGAATCTGCGCAAACGTATGCAAGAATGGCAACCTTTGGGGTTACAGATGTACTGGTTAAACGGAGATGAAGCCCGTCAGCGCGAGCCGATTTTGGCCCCTGATATCTGTGCCGCTATCTATGCCCCCGAAGAGTCACAGGTGAAAGCTCCCCTGGTCGTCAAAGCGTTTGCCAAGGCTGCCGAAAAGATGGGCGCGAAGCTGTATAGTCAGAGCGAAGTGTTGGGTGTGCGCCAGGAACACGATAGCATCACCGGCGTCTATACGACACAAGGCGAAACTATCGCTTGCAATCATCTGGTGATTGCCTCTGGTGCGTGGGCGTCTGAGAGCGGCATCTGGCTGAATCTTCCCTTGCCTGTCACGCCACAGCGCGGTCAAATCCTTACGCTACGCCAACCTACGCCACCTTTGCGCCATATTATTTTCGGAGAAGCCATCTACCTCGCCCCTAAATTTGATAAAACTGTCGTTGTGGGGGCAACGAAGGAAGAGGTTGGTTTTCATAAGCAAGTGACTGCTGGCGGCATTTCATGGTTGCTAAATTCGGCGATTCGGCTGGCAACCAGCTTCGATGGCAGTGCGATAGAGCAGATGTGGGCGGGATTGCGCCCCAAGACGCCCGATAACCTCCCTATCCTGGGGTCTGCCTTACCGTGGCAGAACGTGACATTAGCTCTTGGACATGGCAGTGTAGGCATTATGCTGAGCGCGATCACAGGGCAAAGTATCGCCGAACTGGTCGTTAGCGGTATTGAGCCAGAGATAATGCTACCGTTTTCGGTGGAGAGATTTGGCTAGTACGAGTTAGCAAGCGGTTCAGTTCCCCACCAGGGCGACCGCAAGGGATCGCCCCTACTCTACACGACGCGCCTCTGCGAGCCGCTTCCCGTAGGGAGGAGCCAAGCGTATATAGTAGGGGCGATCCCTTGCGGTCGCCCTGGTAACCACGCTATATGCCTTGACTTGACGCCTATTGGCGCGATAAAATTCGCGTCCCGACATTATAATTCTATTGTTGTCCCGTTTTGTGCGCTCTGTTGGGCCGCGGCTATGATCTTTAAGGTGGTAACAGCTTCAGCAGGGTCTACTGGTGGTGGGCTGCCCTTTGTAAGGGCATCGTGCAAGATGGCATAGTACTGTTCATAGGCCCCATGCTGCGTCTCTATTGGGCTGTCAATGCGCACGCCCTGCACATCGGTATACAATCGTCCCCAACGTTCGCGTGGCTCCTTGCCCCATGCCGCGTCGCCCGGTCGCATGCCACTATGAAGAGCCTCCTCCTGTGGGTCGAGGCCCCATTTCTCGTAGGTGCCATGCAAGCCTAACAAGCGTATACGTGGCCCTTGAATACGGGCTACCGCGCTCATCCAGAGATGCGCACGTACTCCATTGGCAAATTGCAACGCGACAAAGGTGTCATCGTCTACCTGTGCATTGGGCCGTCGTTGCTCCACCTCAGCATACACGTGCATGGGATGGCCAAAGAGTTGTACTGCCTGGTCGATCAGGTGACTGCCAAGATCATAGAGTAGTCCACCAGCCTCTTCGGGGGCCGCGAACTCGCGCCAGGCATGAGGGCGTGGCTGCAAACGGTAGCGCTCGAAGCGTGACTCAAAGCGGGTGATGGGGCCTAGCAGTTCCGCCGCGATCAGTTGGCGCACAGTCAGAAAATCATTATCCCAGCGTCGATTCTGAAAAACTGTGAGCATTTGACCAGTGCTCTGGCTGGTGGCAATCAATTGCTCAGCGTCCTCGACAGAAGCGGCCATGGGTTTGTCGATGACGACAGGTAGGCCAGCGTTCAGCGCGGCCATACCCAGGGGAACATGGGCGCGATTGGGTGCTGCCACCACCACCAGATCGTAACGGGTCGGATGCCGCCATAGCTCATCGGCTGACGCGAGGATAGCTGCCGTTGGGTAGTCACGATGGGCATGTTCCTGACGTTTAGGGTGTCCAGTTACGATGGCAGCCACGGTCATGCCGGGCGTGGCAGAGACAAGCGGAGCATGAAAGACTGAACCCGCGAGGCCGTAGCCAATAATAGCGACCCGCAGAGCTTTTCCCGTTGATTCAGAGGTAGCTGATGACATAACAATCCTTTCCGTTATTCCGGCAGTTGCGGGTCACGCTCAAAAGTGATCAGTCGCGCTCCACGTTGGTACGTTATGTAGGCCCAGGCCCATTGGAACATGACCACGAAACGGTTGCGGAACCCGATCAGATAGAGAATGTGGATGAACAACCACATCACCCAGGCGATAAAACCCGCCAGACGAAGCTTGCCAATTTCTATGATACCAAAAGAGCGTCCCACGGTTGCCAGGTTTCCCTTATTAAAGTAGTGAAATGGTGCGGCATTCGTAGTACCCTTGTTGGCAATCCGCTGAGCAATAACCGAAGCAACATAGCGGCCTTCTTGCATCGCGACGGGAGCAACTCCCGGCAGAGGCTTCCCTTTTTGCGTTACGCTCGCGGTATCACCAATCACAAAGACGTTGGGATGCGCGGGGATTGTCAAGTCCTCCGCTACTTTCACGCGTCCCGCCCGGTCTACCTCGGTACCTAACCATTGACCAGCTGGTGAGGCCGCGACCCCCGCCGTCCAGATCACCGTTTTCGCCGCCAGGGGTTTACCCGCGATAACCACGCCTTCGCCATCAACCGCTTCAACGGCGGAGGCCGTCCTGACCTCTACACCGAGACGGTTGAGGGCTTTCTGCGCCTTTTTCGCCAATGACTCTGGAAACGCGGGGAGGATTCTTGGCCCCGCCTCGACGAGGATAATGCGTGAAGATGTCGGATCGATACTACGAAAGTCGGAGGCCAGGGCTTTATGGGCCAGTTCCGCGATAGCTCCCGCCATTTCAACACCGGTTGGGCCAGCTCCAACCAGCACAAAGGTCAAAAAGGCTTTGCGCTTTTCCGGATCGGTCTCTATCTCAGCAGCCTCGAAGGCTAACAGCAACTTGCGCCGCACAGCCGTAGCGTCTGTGATTGACTTCATCCCAGGAGCATACGGCTCCCAGGCATCGTGTCCAAAGTAGCTATGACGCGCACCCGTTGCCAGTATCAGGTAGTCGTAGGGAACGGATTTATGATTGTGCAGCAGAACGCGCTGCTCCTGTACATCCACACCCATGACCTCCGCCAGCATGACGCGGGCATTCGCCTGGTGCTTGAGGATGCTGCGAATAGGTGCGGAGATATCCGCTGGTGACAGACCGGCGGTCGCCACCTGGTAGAGCAATGGTTGAAAAAGGTGATGGTTGCTGCGATCAATCACAGTGATCTGCACCGGTGCCTTGCGCAAAGCATGCACGGTCTGCAAGCCACCAAAACCGGCCCCCACGATGACAATGCGAGGCATGACGTTGGTAGGACTCATTTGTGCAGGTTTCGTTGTTTCTGGAAGAGTCGGCTGCTGCTCGGCAGCCGACTCTTCGATCTCTGAACTCATAGTAGCTCACTCCTGGCTACACTAACTTACTGTCCTCAACTCTGCTACATTACTATGATATAGCATTTTCAGGAGTGTTGCCAGTAAAGTTCCTTTTTTATCTCAACCGTCCCATCTCCACGCGAAGTGGACTATGCGTTGCTAAATACGTTTCCAGAGCTTCACGCAGGATAGTTGGCGTAGCAAAATGAGGCTGTAAGTTCCATGCTTGTTCGACGTAGCCACCGTAAGGTTCCAATTCCCAGTCACTACCTGCCACTTGATATGTGCGCTCCGGTTCAACTGGTAGACCACCAATCAGCAATTGCCCTCCCTGCATACGTGCTCCACTGAAATGCATCAGGCCTCGTGCGAGGCCGCGCATCGGTCTGGGACAGTCCTGGGCAAATGCCGGATCTAGTCCGCGCTGCACTACCGCAAGTAACTGTGTACCCGTCATCGTGACCACGCCAGGATTAGCAGGAGAATTACATACATCCCACAACGTCACTCTGCGTAATGGCCCAGCAGGCAAGGGGCCGATAAAGGCAACACCGGGCGTGATGATGGCCACTTCCGCACTCATGTGCTCGCGCAGCATATCCGCCATCAGATTCGCCGTGCCACATTCCCGATCAGAGGCATAATCTAACGGCTCTTCCAGTTCACCGATAGTATCTTGCAGGTAATGTTCAGTTTCTGCTTCGATAGCCGCTACTTCGTCGAGAATACGAGATGCGGGCTGAATATCGCTGCTAACAGGTATGACGGAGGTAGCTTGCACAGCTATTTGTTCACCATTCCAGGCAAGGTCCAATCGCCCCATGTTCTGAGCATACTCTCCCGCCTGGGCAATCAGAATACGGCCTACTCGTTCGCCTTGCGGTAAAAGATGGTGTGAATGTGCGCCAATGATCAATGCGATATCGTCCTGCAAATCAGCCGCCAATGCACGATCCACGTCTAAGCCAAGGTGGGAAAGCAATAGAACGGCATCAGCACCTTCCGAGCGCAACTGTGCGGCGCAAGCCTTTATCACTGGTAAATCAGGCGGCATGTTCACGCCAAAGCCCTGGTAGGCCCCAAAGGCATCCGAGGTCATACCAATGAGGCCCAACTTGAAGCTTCCTACAGTCAACAACGCGGTCGGCTGTACGCCCGGCACCAGTTGTCCATTCGGTAGAAACATATTGGCCAGCAGCAGAGGATAGCGTGCTACCTGTGCATACTCCTGTAAAATTTGATAGCCATAGCGCAAGATGCCGCCATTGCCGATGACCTCAGCATCGCAACCACTCGCACTGAGCAGGCGATACATGGCGACCCCTTTGGTCAGGTTGCTCACCCGCACGGAGTTCTCTTCAATATCGCCAATATCAAAATACAGAACGGGCATATCTGGATGCTCAAGCCGTACCTGCTCCACCATGGTCGTGATGCGGGCTAAGCCTTCGATACGCCCATGAATATCGTTCGTGTGGAGAATGATGAAAGGTTGCATAGCACTGCTTTCTGATGGCATGGAATGAACGAGGCGCGCCCAGCAGGGATCGAACCTGCGGCCAACGGTTTAGAAGACCGTTGCTCTATCCACTGAGCTATGGGCGCATATGCGTCGGAATAGGTTTTCCAATTCCGTTGATATAATAGCAAGAGGCAATGTGATATGTCAAGCATGGAGTGAAACCCTTTTTTGTCCAAGGACGGTTCTAAAAGCAGTGTCGTGGGTTGTGACAGTTGTGACCTGAGTTTCTCAGCAGTATTACATCCGATCGGACAAGGAGTGGAACTTTGTGATCGTTGGGACATTTGGGACACCGAGTTTTCAAGAGCTTTGCATCCGGTAAGACCATGCTGAAGACTTTGCGACATTTGTAACCTAAGTTTCTTCGTTACAGTACATCCGATACCCACGAGATGCGCAACGAGATGTAGTTTTCAAGTGAAGTGGCTCTGGACCGTCCTTCATCGCATTCATGGTTTCTGTACCGAGACGGACTTCTCCCATATCGCTAGCAAGCAGACGATATGACTAAAGTGGCTTGTGAAGCTGCCTCGTATTACACCCCTTGCTTGCTGCAAACTCGTTGCGCATCGCGTGGGCGAGAGGATGATGATTGGGACTTTGTGATCGTTGGGACACTTGGGACACCGAGTTTTGGCTTGCAACACGGTAAGGGAATGCTGGTGGGTGTATCGGGTTGTTGTGTCGTAATGTGTTGACAGTACACGTTCTGACAAGGGATGACCTTTGTCGTGACTTAGGAAAAGTATAGCATATTTTTGTGGAGCAAGCAAGGGGTGATCGAGCCGCATAATCGTGTTGCCCTTGACAATACTCCACAAAGGCCATATAATACAGTATATCCGACTAAATAACTAAGGATTAGCAGAAAGCAGTTGCTTCCTGCATTACGTATAGTAAACCATAGCAGCCAGCAGACGGAGTGAATCTATGAGTCAAGCATATGAAGTAGAGAAGGACGCCTATAGTGCCGGTTTCCATGTAGCCGAGAACTATGCATTCAAGTCCGAAAGAGGATTGACACGCAAGACTGTTGAGCAAATCTCCGAGATGAAAGGCGAGCCCAGTTGGATGCGAGATTACCGTCTCAAGAGCTTAGAACACTTCTTTAAACGTCCAATGCCAACCTGGGGTGCTGATCTTTCGGGTATTGACTTCGATAATATCTATTACTATATTAAGCCGGTTCAGCAGCAAGGTAAAACCTGGGAAGAAGTCCCAGCAGAGATAAAAGATACCTTTGACCGCCTCGGTATTCCTGAGGCTGAGCGCAAATACCTTGCCGGTGTGACCGCGCAGTACGAGAGTGAAGCAGTTTATCACAAAGTGCGCGAAGACCTGGAGAAGTTGGGCGTCATCTTCACCGATATGGATACGGCCCTGCGCCTGTACCCTGACTTGATCAAGGAACACTTCGGTAGCATCATTCCTTATACCGATAACAAATTCGCGGCCCTCAACAGTGCCGTGTGGAGTGGTGGCAGCTTCGTGTATGTGCCTGAAGGTGTGCGCGTCGAGGTGCCATTGCAAGCCTACTTCCGTATTAATGCCCAGAACATGGGCCAGTTCGAGCGCACTTTGATTATTGCCGCTCCTGGTTCCTATGTTCACTACGTGGAAGGGTGTACAGCCCCAACCTATACCAGCGACAGCCTGCATAGTGCGGTGGTAGAGATCAAAGTCTTAGAGGGTGCGCGTGTCCGCTACACGACTATTCAGAATTGGTCGAAGAACGTTTACAATCTTGTGACGAAACGTGCCGCCGCCTATCGCAATGCGACTATGGAATGGGTTGATGGCAATCTTGGCTCCAAAGTCACGATGAAATACCCTGCTGTGCTCTTGATGGAAGAGGGTGCGCGTGGAGATATTCTCTCGGTAGCATTCGCCAGCAATGGTATGCACCAGGATGCCGGTGCCAAGGTTACGCACCTCGCGCCACATACGACATCGCAGATTCTCTCGAAATCGGTCTCGAAGGGTACTGGTCGCGCCTCCTATCGTGGACTGGTTCGCGTCAACTCAGGTGCTCATCACACCAAATCTAATGTACGTTGTGATGCACTCCTGCTCGATGAGAACGCTCGCACGGATACCTATCCGACCATTCGTGTCGAAGAGAACCAGACCGAGATCGGCCACGAGGCTACCGTCTCCAAGGTCGGCGACGATCAACTCTTCTACCTGATGAGTCGTGGCCTTGACGAGTCCGAGGCTTACTCCTTGATAGTGAATGGTTTCATTGAGCCAATCACCAAGGAACTCCCCATGGAGTACGCGGTCGAATTGAACCGCCTGATCCAGTTGGAGATGTCAGGGAGCGTGGGTTAAACTGCCTCCAGCAGTTCGTAATGAAGCAAAGAGTGAGGTAGGGGTTTGGT
>JBPCJY010000212.1:0-75929 GCA_051004815.1 Ktedonobacteraceae bacterium | reverse complement strand
GGCACCAATCACGCGTAGCTTGCTCTACCTCAATTTAATAAGGTGGCAGAAGCTCTTGCCGCCGCGGCGGCAAGAGCTTCTGCCACCTTATTAAATTGAGGTAGAGCAAGCTACGCGTGATTGGTGCCGACGAAGGCTGCTACGACTTCATAGAGCACACGGGTACCCCAGCGCATGGCGTCGATACTGATGCGTTCATCATGGCCATGCACTCCGCTCCAGCCGTCGAATCCGGCAATATATAATTCGGGTGAAAAGCCATATATTTTTGTCCCAAGCGCGGCAACGTGTTTGGCATCTGTTCCGGCGGTAAGTAACGTTGGGACGACGGTCGCCTCGGGAGCGTGCTCTTTCAAGACTGTCTTGATGACCTCGAAGAGGGGCGAGGCGGGATCGGCCTCCAACGGTACTGATGGGTCGATGAACGTGAGGTCGATATCGTCACCCAGGATAGTTTGTAGCTCTCCAAGGTACCGTTCTGGCGTCCAACCCGGTAAGGTGCGGCCATCGAACGAGACCTCTGCCTGGGAAGGAATCACATTGATTTGTGAACCGGCCTGTAACATGGTGGGCGCGACGGTATTGCGTATCATCGCACGCAGTTCAGCTTTGAAGAAATCTTCTGTTGGGAGGGCGTCGATAGCGGCATCGGCAGTTGCTTCATTGGCGAGCACAGCACGGAATAGCGCGGCGATGGCGGGTGATTGTGTACTGGCTATCCCTTCAATGTATCCGCGCACCGTTGCAGTGAAATGGACTGGCATTTGTGCCTGTTGCAACCGGCTGAGCAGGGCCGCGAGCTTGAGAATGGCGTTATCCGTATGAGGAATCGAGCCATGGCCAGGTTTGCCTGTGGTCTTGAGGCGGAAGCGTGCCGTCCCTTTTTCCGCCGTTTGTACGGTATAGTAGCGTTGCCCATGGATCTCAAAGCCGTTGCCGCCACCTTCATTAAATGCATATTCGGCCTGGATCAATGCAGGGTGATGCTGAACAACCCAAGCAGCCCCGTCATGCCCACCCACCTCTTCATCTGCCGCCGCCATATAGATCACATCACGGGCCAGGGGTACGCCTGTGCGCTTGAGGAGGAGCATGGTCATCAACTCCATCGTCACCATGTTCTTCATATCCAGCGCACCACGCGCATAGATGAAGCCATCGGCGATATCCGCGGAAAACGGAGGATGCGTCCACTTCTCTGGCTCAACTGCGACGACATCGGTGTGCGACATCAGCAGGAGTGGTGGTGCCGAACCATCCCCACGCAGCCGTGCGATCAACGTGCCACGATCGGGACTCGGCCCAACGATTGTGCAGTCTATCCCTTCCCGTTGCAGCACCTCGCGCAGATATTCAGCCGCTCTGGTTTCGTTACCGGGTGGGTTGCGCGTATCAATGCGCAAGATGTTGCGCAGATGGTCAATGGTTTCAGTTCCTGCTGCTTCCCAATCAATGGGAAGCGCACGTTTGCTATGTGAGAGGGTCATTAGAGTCTCCTACCAGGACATATACTCATTCCTTTTGCTACTGGAACAATGGTAGAGCTGCCATACATGAACGTTTTTTACACACGAGCACATTATATGGCACATGGGACTGGTATAACAAGGAGGCTGTATAAACATCAGAGTTGTCGCACTAGAGGTGGAGTTAAGGTAACTACCAGCAGGGGCAAATAGCAAAAGTGCTAAGAAGAGGGGCTAAAAGCGGGGTTTTTCCTGGTTCCTGCTATGTGCTATACTACAGCCGTAGGTTGCGAGGGTGGAAGCCAAAGAAACTCCTAAGGAGAGCAGGATTTATGAACGATGAACAGCAACTGCCACTGACAGGAAAGATTGCCTTAGTCACGGGCAGTAGCCAGGGTATAGGACGAGCAACTGCCGAGCGTCTTGCGAAAGCGGGAGCAGATATCATTATTAATTACCGCAGCAGTGCCAGTGCCGCTCATGAAGCACAAGCCAGCGTTGAGGCACTGGGCCGACGCTGTATTGCCATCCAGGCTGATGTGAGCCAGGAAGAACAAGTAAGCCATCTCTTCGTCGAAGCCAACAAAGCTTTGGGGCCGATTACGATATTAATCAACAATGCCGGAACTACACGCGATAAACTTATTCTACAGATGTCTCTAGCTGACTTTGAGCATATCATTGATAGTAACCTGCGTTCAGCATTCCTTTGCACAAAAGCCGCTCTCAGGGGGATGATGAAGGCGCGTTGGGGTCGCATCGTCAATGTCTCCTCGGTTGCGGGGCTGCTTGGGTCAGCAGGACAGGCCAATTATAGTGCCTCCAAAGCTGCTATAATTGCCTTAACGATCAGCACTGCTCGCGAAATGGCTAGCCGTAACATCACCGCGAACGCCGTTGCTCCAGGCTATATTCCCACCGATCTCACCGCCAATTTGTCAGAGCAGCAGCGCGACTTCATCCTGAACTCCACGCCAGTTGGTCGCTTCGGCACGACGGAGGAAATTGCGGCAGCCATTAGTTTCCTCTGTTCACCAGAAGCAGGCTATATCACAGGGCAGACGCTCTGTATTGATGGTGGAATGGCGATGCATATTTAATAATGCAAAATGCATGAAACAATTTGGGTGTAGGCACTCTCTAACATGTTAATGTACCAATGTTGGTCAAGGAGGCTATACCTATGAGATTAATAGAAACCGAAGAGACAAACAAGTTTACATACGAAGCATTTGCAGCACATCCATTTTATACGGAGATTAATCGTTCGCTCGTTCGACAGGCACTGGCCCACCTTGAGGGCAGACCAAAGGATGCTCCGCTCAAAATCGTCGATATGGCCTGCGGAACAGGGGCTGTGACGCGCCTGATAGCGGAGGAGATTCTCAAGCAGGGCCGTCAAGCTCATCTCATTGGCGTCGATCCAGCCGCGGATGCCTTGCGCTATGCTCGCAAATCTATGGAAGGCATGGGAGTACAGGCCGATTTTGTGCAGGGCGAGGCCGAAGACCTACCCCATATCGTCCAAGATGCCGATGCCGCATTCTTCTGCAATGCCATCCATCTTGTCCCCGATAAGCTGGCAGCCTTTCAGCAGATGGCAACGATCCTGGCATCGGGCGGTATCTTTGCTTGCAACAGCGCGTTTTATGAAGGGACGTATGTTGAAGGCACTGACCGCTTTTACCGTCTCTGGACACGGCGGGCGGTGGGTTGGCTACGTAAAGAGCATCCCGAAGTACGCCTCTCACGCGAGGAAAAAGCCATGGCGATGCAATGGCTCACCCCTGATGGCTACATTGCATCGCTCCAGGCGGCAGGTTTCGGTAGTGTAGAAACTGACTACCAGAATGTCATGATCTCATTAGATGCCTGGCGCGACCTGGGACAATACTGGCTCTTCATCGAGGGCGCACTACCAGGGGCACCACTGGCAGACGCAGCAGACGCGCTAAAAAATGCGGTCTACCAGGCAGGACAGGAGTTAGGGCTGACCACGGTACCACGCATCTGGTTGCAAATCGTCGCGACGAAGGACTGAACCCAAAACATAACTGGCACCCAAGACATAGAGGATCGAACGTGCTATGTGCTATGATATAGAGAGTTCATTTCTTTATCATGTTGAGCATGTAGGAGCCATGATTGGTCCTTAATGACGAAAATAGGAGTCACGTTACATGCAATGGGCTGTCTTATCGGCTGCTTTTCTCGCCTCCGCAGTTGAATTTGTCGAGGCATTCACAATTGTACTCGTAGTGGGAGTGACGATTAACTGGCGGAGCTCGCTGGTAGGGGCATTTGCCGCTGCCGCGACCCTCGCCATTATTATTGGCACACTGGGGGTTGCACTCGTCCAATATGTCCCCATTGGTATTTTACGCTTAGTCGTGGGGATCATTCTCATACTCTTTGGTCTAAAATGGCTCAAGAAGGCCATTCTCCGCTATAGTGGCCTCAAAGCACTTCATGACGAAGAGGCTATTTTCGAGGAGACCAGGGCCGAGGTGCGGGCACGCGGCGAAACAATCGCTCCTCGTTTTGAACCCTTTGGCATTGTCCTTGCCTATAAATCTGTCCTTCTTGAAGGGCTGGAGGTAGCGTTTATTGTCATCACTTTCGGCAGTAGCGCGACGAGCAATGTCTGCAACACTACCTGTGGTATCGGTTCAGCCGCCATTGGTGCTGCCATCGCGGGCGTCCTGGTCATCCTCGCAGGCGTCCTGGTACGTGCGCCGCTGACCAAAGTCCCAGAGAATTCCCTGAAATTTGTCGTCGGTATCATGCTGACGAGCTTCGGTACATTCTGGGCAGGTGAGGGTTTCGGCGTCAATTGGCCATTTTCTGATGCTTTTATTCTGATATTGGCTGCCCTCTATCTGGTAGCATCCTTTGTTCTTGTCACTACACTCAGGCAGACCAAACAGCAACGCTTGGCTGTGGCGGGTACGCCCGACGCAATGAACACTCTCAGTGAGCAAGATGCCGTAACGGAAAACAATCCTGCCGGGGTTTCCAGTAGCGAGAAGAGGGAGGCAAATTTATGAAGGTCGTTAAAGCCATCTACAATTTCCTTGTCGGCGATATGATCATCCTGGTTGGGATCGTCATTGCAATAATTATCCTCGCCTTGATCAACGATGTGGCTGTCCTCAATCCCCTACGCGTAATATCGGGTATCTTGCTTGTAGTTGCCGTGTTAGGGGTACTAACAGCGACGTTGCTGCGCGAAGCTTTGAGCAAACGCTAGCTGCCCCTTTCAGGATACGCGGAACTTCTCGCCTGTAGTAACTCGCTCATTTTTATAGAGTGAAGGTCAATGCATTGACTTTCACTCTATTATTTTGGCTTGAAAGACACGAATAGTTTGCACGACAATCTCATGACCGCGCTAAAGTATTCAGTAGCAGGACATCCATCGTGATAGCAATAGACAGACATGATAGAGAGTATTTCAAATCTTGAAGGAAAATAAAAATGACAACACGCTTTAAGGGTGGACCCTTGGCCTTGGTAGCAGCAGGGGCAGGACTTTTGTTGGTGAGTAGAAAATTTATGCAGCCAAAACGCCTTGACTTGAGTGGACAGGTAGTTTTGATTACGGGAAGTTCGCGTGGTTTAGGGCTGGCTCTGGCAGAAGAATTTGCCAGGCATGATGCACGAATAGTGCTTACCGCGCGTGATGAGGATGAGTTAGAACGAGCACGCCTGCATATTGCCCAACTAGGAGCTGAGGTCTTAGCCATACCTTGTGATGTGACCAGGCACACGGAAGTTCAGAGCCTGATTGACAAAGTAACCTCCCACTATGGGCATATTGATGTGCTGGTGAATAACGCGGGTATCATTACCGTTGGGCCTTTGCAAGCTCAGACCCTGGAAGACTTCCAGGACTCAATGAACACGATATTTTGGGGTGCCTACCATGCAACCATGGCGGTACTGCCTCAGATGTACGAACGCCACAATGGGCAGATCGTGAATATCACCTCGATAGGTGGTAAAGTCAGTGTACCCCATCTCCTCTCCTATTCGAGTGCTAAATTCGCTTTAGAGGGCTTCTCCGAAGGACTGCATTCCGAACTGGCAAAGGAGGGTATCCATGTGCTTACCGTGGCCCCTGGCCTGATGCGCACCGGTTCACAGGTCAATGCCTTTGCGAAAGGAAAACACGAGGAAGAATATACCTGGTTCGCATTGGCAGCCACCTTGCCTTTTACATCTATGAGTGTCAGGCGGGCCGCGCAGCAAATTGTTCGCGCTACGCAACGCCGTTCAACTCAAGTGATTATTACCTTCCAGGCTACATTACTGGATCGCTTCCACGCCCTTTTCCCAGGTTTGACGGCCAACATGCTCATCCTGATTGATCGCCTGTTGCCGAAAGACGGAGAGACACAGGGGCTGGAACGCAGTAAAGGGAAAGATAGCCAAACGGCAATTTCAAAGTCGTTTCTCACGGCACTAGGGCAAAAAGCGGCCCACACCTATAATCAGTATCCAGACAACGCCACTTCGTAAGCCCTTTACGACTTTTCTACTACATAGTTGTGCAGGTGTGAATGGGAGAGCTTCTGAAATCTCAGTCTACAGAAGCTCTCCCATTCACACCTGCACAACTATGTATATTTTGCGTGGAAAATGATGCTCAAGTCAGTTGACTATGGCTCAGTAAGCTGTTAGAATGAAGCACAAAAAGTGCGTTTAGAGCTATTTTAGCAGTAAGGCTAATAGTATGCATATTTCTGAGTCATGGCGAAGTTTGCTCAGGACAATCATTAGTGATCCGCAAGAAAAGACCCGCCTCTCTGAGGATTTGGGTATTCGTACCATCACGTTGTCGCGCTGGGCAAATAACGAAACAGATCCGCGCCCCCAAAATCTACGTCATTTACTCGCGGCCCTCCCCCAACACCGAGAGCAAATGCTTGACCTGATTCGGGAAGAAAGGGGATTTGAAGATTTTTCGGATGCAGGTATTGATGATTCTTCCAGCGCGGTGCCAGCGGCATTTTATACTAGCGTCTTTACCGCTCGCGCTTCCATGGTTGATACGATGCGCTACTGGTCGATTTCGAATCTTATTTTACAGCAAGCGATTGGCCAGCTTGACCCGGATCGACTGGGTATGGCTATTCAGGTGGTGCGCTGCATGCCGCTCTCGCAAAGCGACCAGAAGATTCATAGCCTGCGTGAAAGTGTAGGGATAGGCACACAGGCATGGATAGGCGATTTGGAGCAGAAAGCTATGTTCCTGGGGGCGGAATCTTTGTGTGGCTATGTGGTCACGTTATGCCGCCCTGCGGCTAACCAGGATGTTGATGATCCGAACAACCTCATTCCAGCCCATCGCGTCGAGCATGAGAAAAGCGCGGCAGTTCACCCTATTCTTTACGCGGGTCGCATTGCCGGTTGCCTCCTTGTTTCCAGCACCCAAGCCAATTATTTTTTATCCCATGTGCGCATCGCGCTGATTGAAAAGTACGCCAATTTACTGGCTCTGGCTTTTGAACCTGATGAATTTTACGAGCCCGAAGCAATCGAACTACGTTACATGCCTGAACAGGAAATTCAGAAAAGATTCTTTGCCGATTTTCGACAACGTGTTGCCAAAACTATGATTGAGGCGGCAAGAAACAAACATCCGGTAAATAACATCTTAGCGGAACAGATCGTGTGGCGAACGTTGGAACAAGAGCTATTTGAATACCAGCATGTGAGCAACCTCTAACATAGCTATTTTTATAGGCAAACATGTTTGACGACTTTTCTTCGACAATCGAACCACGCTGGACACGAACGTGTATTGGGGGCGGTACACTTCACTCCGACCACTCTGTATTACGTATGGAACTTCCAGTAGTAGCAGCGGGGCATTATGCTGATGCGCAGATTGATGACTATGCGACGCTAGCGCGTTCAGCATTCCCATGGACTCCACCTTTGCGGATGGAAGTTCGTGCATGCTCATCGCACCAGGCGGCGCAGACAAATAGTACCGTGGAAAGTGCTGCTGTGTTGCGCGGCACAGCTGGTTTTGGTTTCTGGAACTATCCCTTCTCGATACGTGGAGACATCCTCTTTTTACCAGAAGCGGTCTGGTTTTTCTACGCGTCACCGCCATCAAATATGGCCCTGGTGCCAGGCGTCCCCGGCTGTGGGTGGAAGGCACAGGTCATCCATAGTATGCGTCTTGGTGCGCTCACGGCTACTATCCCGACGGCATTATCAACTATGTGGGGACGGGTATCAGGTGAAACCCGCTATGCAGCACACTGGCTCCAAAAATTAAGTGGCGCACACGAGGCGATTATTCCAGTCGCGATGGATAGCTGGCACACTTATGTCCTCGAATGGCGGCAAACCGAAGCTCGCTTTTGGGTTGATGACAAGCTCATTCTAACCGCTCCTCAACCACCAACGCGCCCACTCGGTTTCGTCGCCTGGCTTGATAACCAGTATGCCATCGCTACACCACGCGGGGTTATGCGCTTTGGCTCAGTTCCCTGTGGAGCAGAGTGGTTTGGCATTGATAGCGTCAAAATCGAGCCGTGTTAGCTATCGGCGCAATTAAACCTGGGCAACCTGGCAGAAGTTTTTTCACTGATGAGTCACATTTTCCATTCTGTCTACGTACTATGAATGGGAAGGTACCTTCCCCATGAACGCAACGTTTACACGCCTCTTCATGAGAGAAGGAAATGAGCTTAAAATAGGTGAGGAGGGACAACGTGAAAGCAGTTGTCTACAAAGGGCCAAAACAGGTAGCCGTTGAGAACGTGGAAGATCCACGTATCGAGCAACCAACCGATGCGCTTGTGCATATCACTTCGTGTGCGCTGTGTGGCAGCGATCTGCACATGTACGAGCAGGTGCGCAGCCGGGCCTGGTTCTCGGCCACGAACCCCTCGGTGTTGTTGAAGAGGTTGGAGCAGCCGTAACAAGCGTTCAGAAAGGTAATCGTGTCTTTATGCCTGCTCATATCAGTTGCGGCTTCTGTCCCAACTGTGTGCGCGGCTACTCGGCGTGTTTGACCGTCAACCCAGGTTCAACAGGTGCTTCCTACGGGTACGCCCAGATGGGACCGTATCGCGGGGCGTAGGCGCAGTATCTACGTGTTCCCTACGCGGACGCGAACTGCATTCCCTTACCGGGCGAGCCGTATGATGAGCAAGAAGATGATTTCGCGATGCTGCCTGATGCGTTTGTCACAGGCTACCACGCGACTGAGTTGGCGAGCGTCGCGCCTGGAAGTACGGTCGCCGTTTTTGGCGCGGGAACGATTGGCTTGCACTCGGCCTACAGTGCTCTCCTCCGCGGTGCAGCCGAGGTATATGTCGTCGATGCCGTGCCAGACCGCCTGGAAAAAGCGCGTGAGATTGGTGCCATTCCCATCGATTTTCGGGCGGGCGATCCGGTTGAGCAGATTCAGGAGCATCGTCGTCACATGCTCGGAACACTCGCCACGCGTGATCCGCTGATGATGGGCGTGATGTGCGGTATTGATGCCGTGGGTTTTCAGGCTAAGGATCTCCAGCATCCCGATCAGGAAAACCCTGTGTCGGTTATTGAGGCCCTGGGGCGTCTCGTGAATCCGACCGGTCGCCTGGCTCTTGTGGGCGTCTTCGAGGCGCATGATCCGGGAGCCGCGAATGAGGCATTGAAGCAAGGGCATATGTCTGTTCCCTGGGCCACCTTCTTTCGTAAAGGGCTTTCTCTGCGCTATGGACGAACCAATGATAAGCGATATGATACGCTGCTGCGTGAACTGGTGGTTTCGAGACGCGCCAGACCGGGGTTTGTAGTGACTCATCATCTTTCATTCGACGATGTCGTGGAGGCATATGCGCAATTTGATCAGCGCAAACCCGGCTATATTAAAGTGGTGCTTCACCCAAATGCAAAATGAGTGCTAGATAGAGGAGGATTTCATGGACAAACCGTTTCAGGAGCGCACCACAGAGGCCACTAAGACACCGCAACCGATGAAGGATGGCGTCGGTGCAACCGATCCCGGTCCACGGAATGTGCTACTGGATCGGCAGAATCCTAGTATGCTAACGCCACCCAGTACCGACCACGGCACGATCCCCAACCTGAAATTCTCATTTGCCAACGCGCACAATCGGCTCTCGCAAGGTGGTTGGGCGCGAGAGGTAACGGCGCGAGAGCTACCGATTGCGACCACCCTCGCGGGCGTGAATATGCGCCTGACTCCCGGCGGTGTGCGTGAGCTGCATTGGCACAAGCAGGCCGGGTGGTCCTTTATGCTCAATGGTCGCGCCCGCATCACCGCGGTCGACCAGGATGGGCGTAACTTCGTGGATGATGTCGGCGAAGGCGACTTGTGGTACTTCCCCGCCGGTATTCCACATTCCATCCAGGGATTGACAGAGGGCTGCGAGTTCCTGCTGGTGTTCGATGATGGCAACTTCTCCGAGAACTCTACCTTTCTCATCAGTGACTGGTTTGCGCATACGCCAAAGGAGGTGCTGGCAAAGAACTTTGGCGTGACGGAGAGCAATTTTGCTGATATTCCAGCGCACGAACGCTATATTTTCCAGAGCAAGATGCCTGGTTCGCTATCATCCGACAAGGTCTCTTCCCCTGATGGCCCTGTCCCGCAGAGTTTCAGCCACCATATGCTGGCACAGGAGCCGATGCGCACGAGGGGCGGTACAGTGCGCATCACTGACTCGACCAACTTCCCCGTCTCCATCACCATCGCGGCAGCACTATTGAAGGTCGAGCCGGGCGGAATGCGGGAGATGCACTGGCACCCGAATAACGACGAGTGGCAGTGGCAGTACTATATCAAGGGGAATGGGCGCATGACCGTGTTCGCGTCCGAGGGCAAGGCGCGTACCTTCGACTACCAGGCAGGCGATGTAGGCTACGTGCCATTCGCCATGGGCCACTACATCGAGAATACAGGCAGCACGCCGCTGTGCTGCCTGGAGATGTTCAAGAGCGACCGCTATGCCGATCTGTCGTTGAACCAGTGGATGGCTCTGACTCCGCCGGAACTGGTGCAAGATCATCTGCATCTGAACCAGAGGGTGATGAATGCGCTGCGCAAACAAAAGGAGCCGATTGTTTTGTAAAGGAGAGAAAAACATGGTTTCAGCACAAACTGCATACGTCAAGAAGCAAGAAATAGCTAGCTCTCAGCCAGGGGAGACCTGGCTGAAGGGTGCTATAGCGGGCCTGGTAGGTACAGTGCCAATGACAGCATTCATGCTACTCACACAACGTTTCCTCCCGAAGGGACAACGCTACGATTTACCGCCAGAAATCATTACGAAAGAGTTAGCTCATCGAGCGCATGTAAGGCAGCACATGAATAAAGGTCAGATTCTCATGGCGACGACGGTTTCCCACTTTGGGTATGGGGCAACGATGGGTACACTCTATAGTCTCTTGACCAAGAAAGTGCCGCTTCCTGCTGTCGTGAAAGGGCCACTCTTCGGTCTGCTGATTTGGGCCGTCAGTTATCTCGGTTTATTACCACTGATTGGCATGTCGGAATCGGGCCAGAAGGAGCCAGGGCGTCGTAATCTCATGATGATTGCTGCCCATGTGGTGTGGGGTTCAGTCATGGGTGTAGTGGCAGATATACTCACGCGTGATTGAACTGACGAGGTGAAGTCGTTGTCGTCTTGTTCATTTTTTGCTCGTAATTTACTTCGAAAAGATATGTCAAAGAAGCACCCAATATGCTACAATCGGGAAATATTAATTTATCTGCAAGAATGGAAGGTTACGATGGACGCACAAAGCAAAAAACAGGTACTGCGCACCTTCACGTATGGGCTTTACGCCGTTTCCTGCGCGAATGAAGGTGAAGTGAACATATTTACCGCCAACTGGCTTACGCAAGTATCATTTGATCCACCTTTGATTACGGTCTCAGTCGAAAATACGTCAAAGTCTCTTCCTATGATTCGGCGCAGCCGCATTTTTACTATTAATGTCCTGCGAGCAGGAGACCGCGAACTGGCCGGTAAATTAGGCAAGTCCGCTATGCAGCATCCCGACAAGTTGAGCGGCATTGGTTTTGATATTGGCGCGAATGGCTGTCCTATTCTTCACGATGCCCTGGCATGGGTCGCGTGCAATGTGCAACATGTTACTGAGGCAGGTGACTCGACTCTGATCATTGGTGAAGTGGTGGATGTTGGTATGCTCGGCGAAGGGCAACCGCTCACGATGGCAGAAGCAGGCTTCCGCCACGCGGGCTAAACTATTTTTATAGCGGCACAATTTTTACATCCGCCTGATAAGCGCGTTTATCTTTACTTGGGGCGCGATACATTGCGCCCCTACTTGTCAGCATTGCTTGCTCTGGGCTATACTCAAGATATGTCCATGAGTTGAAGTAAGGAGTAATTTGCATGCAGAACGGGAGCCAGGTCTCCTTGAATGCTGAGGCATTTGATACAAATTGTGCATTCTGTCAACGTAACGATATCGCATTTAACATCTTGAAGGAGACGCATTCCTTTTTACTCGTCACCGATCATGCTCCACTTATTGAAGGCCATATCCTGATTATCCCCAAGTCTCACTATGCCTGCTATGGTGCTGTGCCACGCGATTTGGATGCTGAGCTACGCGCATTAAAGCAGGAAGTGCAACAATTTTTTGCTCGCTATTATGTTCCCGCTGTCTTCTGGGAACATGGCGTCTTCCGCCAAACAGTTTTTCATGCCCACCTGCATTGTTTTCCCTTTGGCGACACCGAGTACAGCTTGTCAGAGCAGTTGCATAGTCGTGTCGTACGTTCACAGGATGATATCCGTGCGTGGTATGCCACTGAGGGACAGTACTTTTACATGGAGGACGAGTCAAACGCTCTCCTCTTTACCCCAAATCTAGAGCATTATATGCACATCATCAAAGACGTGTTATGGCATGGTGTCTCCACACGCACAAAACATGCGCACTGGCGTTCACAGCAACAGAGGTTTGAAGAAGGCGGCCCATTGATAACCGCAACCAGGCGTAAATGGCGCGAATTTCAAGAGCAAGGAGCAGCGTATGCCGACGAAACCAGTGCTTGAGGATTTCATTTCTACCGCTGCCCTTACCTTTCATTATGTCAAATGGGGTACACAGGGGCCACCTATCGTCTGCGTACATGGTCTCACCGCCAATGCCTTTTTTTTTCAGGCTGTGGCAGATGATCTCGCCCGCGATCATCAGGTGTATGCCTATGATCTACGTGGACGCGGCGATAGTGATAAGCCGGAACAGGGCTATAGCGTCCCCATTCACGCGGAAGATTTAGCGCAACTCATAGATGCGTGGGGATTAGAGCGTCCGATCATCATTGGACACTCGTTGGGCGCACTCATTTCGCTCTATTTCGCGGCCCACTATCCCACTAAGCTCAGTAAACTGATTCTGGTTGATGCCGGAGCACCACTACCCTGGAATACCCCTGAAGAGCAACCGGCCTGGCTCACTGCCTCAATCAGCCGACTAGGTAACTCCGTCCCTTCTTTCGAGGAATATATCCAGCGTTTGAAACTCGCGCCTTTTTTAGGCCCTTATTGGAATGAATATACAGATACCTACTTCGAGCACGACGTAAAGCGCAGTAGTGATGGTTCCGTCGCGTCAAAGTGTTATCGCGAAGGGGTAATCGAGGAGGGCCGTCGTTACTCTGAGGCCCGACCCGAAGAGCAATGGGCCAATGTCCAGGTGCCAACGCTATTATTGCGAGCCGGGCAAGGAATGTTTTCCGACAACGATCAGTTGTTACCAGAGGCCGCGGCAGCAGCAGCCCACCGCTCTATTAAGGATTGCCGCTTTGTCAACTACCCGACATTGAACCACTACACCATCTTGTTTGGTGTTGAGCCAGGCCCGGTACAGGAAATGCGTGCATTCATTTCTTGAAACACGAGCAATGGCTATCTATAATCGAGAGAGTGAGGAGGCCACAACCAGCACTCTCTCAAGCACCACTTCGAGAGACGTTGCCGTGTATCACTCGTTCTGCCATTGCCGCCCATTCTTCCAGTACGCTTCGATCTGCTCCAAGCGTTTTCCCTTCGTTTCAGGCACAAACCGCCAGCAGAAGATGAAGGCCGCTATCGCGAGCACGGCATAGAGCCAAAACGTGAACGGTTTCCCTAGCGCACCGATCAGCGAGAGAAAGGTGATACTGACCAGTAGATTCGCTGCCCAGTTCGATGTGGCCGCGAAGCTTGCTCCCCTTCCCCGCAGGCGGTTGGGGAAAATCTCTGAACTCATAAGCCAGTAGACTGGTCCCAGGCTAATGGCAAACGAGATGATATAGAGAATCAAGGCGACCAGGATCAGGAAACCGACGTGCGTAGGACCAAACGCAAAAATGAGACCTATAGCGATCAGGGTCACTAACATCCCTGCGAGACCAACGAAGAGGAGCGGGCGTCGCCCTACACGATCCACCAAAAAGATGACGACCAGGGTAGATAGGACGTTCACTACACCAACTACGCTGGTTGCTAAGATGGCTCCCGACGCTGATGTAAAACCAGCATAACCAAAAATGGTTGGCGCATAGTAGATGATGGTGTTGATACCAACAAATTGCTGAAAAATGGCCAGACCTATCCCCACAATCAGTGCCATTCGCAGCCCAGGCCGAAAGAGCTCACGAGCCGATGAGTGTTTGGTTGCTTCTACTGATTCACGAATGATCTTCAGTTCCTCATCTTTCTCCTCTCCTACGAAGCGTCCCAGTACCTGTTTGGCTCGCTCCCATTTGTCTTTACTTGCATACCAGCGCGGCGTATCGGGGAGAAAAAGCATCACAATAAAATGGATAGTGGCAGGGATCGCAGCGACAGCGAACATCGGTCGCCAGCCTAGATTCGCGTGAGCGAAAGCGAGATCGGTCCAGTAAGCCACAGCAATACCCACGGTCAGGAGGAACTGATTGATCGTCACGAGTCCACCGCGCAGGTTACGGGGAGCTATTTCTGAGATATAGACCGGAGCCACGACCGCATCCATGCCCAGAGCGAACCCTACGATGATACGAAATGCCACGAACACCCACACGTTTGGTGAAAAGGCGGTCAGAATTGCACCGATGGCGAAGATCACACAAACACTGAGAATGACAAGCTTCCGGCCAAGAGCATCACTCAATTTCCCGGCGATTGCACTGCCGAAAATAGCTCCTATCAGGATGGCACTCACCGCTATCTCTTCTGTGAGCGAATTAAGTGCAAAGTCTTTTTTGAGAAACAGCACCGCGCCTGAGATAACACCGGTATCAAACCCAAAGAGTAATCCCCCTATAGCCGTCACACCTGTCGCGGTGTAGACCAGAAAGCGATTATACTGCGAAGCTGGTTCTTCATCAGGTTGTCGCGACCGCGATGTCTCTTGTTGCTGCTTCCGTGTCCATAAAGCCATGTGTATTACCTCCTTACGAGCTTGTTTGGGTCTTATGGAGCAGGTGACGAATGGCGGCATATGTCTCTGGGATCACCAAAGGCACCGTGGCAAGCGTGGTACCTGCTGCTAGCAAACACCAGGAACAAAATGCATGATACTTGATCTTTTGATCAAAGAACAGCCGAAGTGCTTGAGAGGTGTCAAACGCCACTTTTGCAGCCAAGGCTAATGGAATCCATGGCTGCTGCTGCGCACGGTCTTGTCCTCCCATCGCGGCTAAACCCATGGTCACAGCATAATTGCCGAGTCCGAGTACGCCATCGGGGGTCGAGAAACGCGAGTAGGCTTCAGCCGAGGCATCTACCCTGTCAGCATCCAGACCCGGCAGAGGAGGCTCAGGTAGGTGCTTGATGATGCCCATTTGGTACAGCGTGATAAGCCCCATAGCACCAACCGCAACCATGGAGAGACCAACGACACTACGCCGCTGCATCAGAAAATCCCCTGAGCCGAGCCGCAATTCCTGACTTAATGTCTCCGGTTTCATTTTCCCCTCCTGATCACAGCAGTGGTAATCGCTCCTGCAACGGCAGCACCGGCGAGCGCGAGCCAGCCACGATGGGTATCCGCCCAGAGTTGCCAGCTTTTCCCATTCGCCCTATCATCGAAGGTACCATGCGCCCCAAAATCGCGGTCTTCATCGACAGGCTTCCACAGATTGTTGGGAGCATTCGGGTCAGCACGTTGACTGGTCTGTTGCGACTTGAAGCCTGTCTTGCCGAGATACCAGTCTCCGAATCCTGGCACAATCTTATTGGCTTGTATCACGATGACGGTGGATAAACCGATGAAGAGCTGACGCCGATAGTGGTCGACAACGTAGGTGACGCCATCGGCGATCACTTCGGGCTGATAAATCGGGGGTACAGGTTGGGCTTTGTTGGGGAGGCGGCTCTTGACCCATCCGAACTGTGGTGTGTTGACCGCCGGGAGTTGTACCATCGTGATTTTTACGTTGCTTTTATCATGGATTAACTCACAGCGCAACGACTCAGTAAAGCCCTGAATCGCATGTTTAGCTCCACAATAGGCTGATTGCAGTGGAATACCTCTATAGGCCAGGGCGGAACCGATCTGAATGATCGTACCCTTGTCGCGTGGTAGCATGCGACGGAGCGCGGCCAGCGTTCCATAGACGTATCCAAGATACGCCACTTCAGTAACACGCTTATAATCCTCAGGCTTCATTTCCTTTACAGGCGAAAAAACCGAAGCCATGGCAACATTGATCCAAATATCGATTGGCCCGAAGGTCGCCTCGACCTTAGCTGCTGCTGCTTCTACCTGGTCAGCGTCAGCCGTGTCAGTTGGTATTACCAGGGCTTGTCCCGCAAACTTCTCAACGTCTCTGCGTGCGCCTTCCAACCCTTCGTGACCACGAGCCAGCAGCCCAATGTGCGCTCCTCGCTTCGCAAAGGCTTGCACGATGGCACGCCCAACACCAGCCGAAGCCCCCGTGATGACGACCACTTCCGCTTTCTTTATATTTGATTGCATTGTACTTTCCTCTTTGTTATACTGACCAAATCTAATTAAGGGTATCCTTTCACATCATAAGATATTGCTAATCACTGCCTGGCTACTACTACTCACCTGCCAATAGCAACGCCATTGTCACAACGAGCGGCAGAAGTCGTAGTAGTAATAGTAGAGAAGCTTCTTTTTGTTTGAATGGTTGAGAAAATATATTTTATAGCGATGCTTCTACTTGTGCCACTTTCCCACAGACAAAAAAGTTTCATGCTGAAACTTCCCCTTGCCCACACTCGCGACCGACGACATCGAGGCAAAGCAACAGGGCGGTGTTATATAATACGGTTATGGTAAAAACGAATGTGGCTTCTCGCCCATATTTTGTTCGCAAAGTAATCGTAAAGTTAAGGAGTTACACATACAGTGGCTATAAGAAAAGTCGGTGTTGTTGGTTGTGGCTTGATGGGAAGTGGCATTGCGCAGACCTGCGCTCAGAATGGCTACGATACGGTTGTCCTCGAAGTCAGTCAGCCGTTACTGGATAAGGGTATAACTCGCATTCACGAAGCCTGGGATATGATGGCTGGCAAAGGCAAACTCACCTCCGGTCAGGTTGATGAAAATCACACGCGTTTACATGGTACACTCACGATGGAGGATTTTGCCGATTGTGATTTGGTCATCGAGGTTGCCATCGAAAATATGGAAGCGAAGCTAAAGCTCTTTCCCGCGCTAGATCATGTTGTGAAGCCAGCAGGACTGCTGGTGAGCAATACTTCATCGCTGAATGTGACCCAGATGGGGGCAGTGACAAAGCGACCCGATAAGGTTTGCGGACTGCACTTTTTCAATCCAGCTCCTGTCATGAAGCTGGTCGAGATAGTGAAAACGATCTCGACATCGGATGAGACGATTACGACTGTGCGACAATTTGCTACTTCGCTGGACAAAACGCCTGTCCTGTCCAAGGATACGGCGGGGTTCATCGTTAATTTCTTGCTCATCCCCTATTTGCTGGCTGCCGTCCGTATGGTAGAAAATGGCATGGCGACCTGCGAGGACATTGATACAGCAATGAAACTAGGATGTGGCTACCCAATGGGGCCGTTTACACTGCTCGACTATGTTGGACTGGATACAACCCTATGGGCCGCGGAGGCTATTTACAACGAGTATAAAGACCCTCTGTATGCGCCTCCTCCGCTGCTGCGTCGTATGGTGATCTCTGGCATGTACGGCAAGAAGAGCGGCAAAGGGTTTTACAATTATCAATAAAGAAGGGCAGGATGACCTGGATCAGATGGTCCAGGTCATCCTGCCCTTCTTTATTGGTTGACAGTAGGTTTAGAGCGCACCTGTATTGACGGATAAGCCACCGTCAATAATGAAGGTTGCGCCGGTCACATAAGCGGCGGCATCAGAAGCAAGGTACAGCGCAAGTTTGCCGATCTCCTCGGGCTGTCCCATGCGGTGCAAGGGAATTTCGTCGAGCAGTGCCTTGAACTTCTCCGGGTCAGCCTTCACATCGGCATCAATGGGGGTGTCCACCGCGCCGGGAGCAATGTTGTTCACGGTGATATTGTAGGGTGCTAGTTCCAGACAGATGGTACGCGTCATCATGCGCAGACCGCCTTTGGCACAGCAGTAAGGTGCGTTTTTGGGCATGGCAATATCCTCATGGACGGATGAGATATTGATGATGCGTCCAGGTGTTTTGCGTTTCACCATCTCACGGGCAGCAGCCTGGGCGCAGAAAAAAGCCCCTTTGAGGTCAATGCTCAACACGCGCTCCCATTGTTCTTCCGTCACGTCGAGAAATGCGTTATGTATTTCCATTCCAGCATTGTTGACCATAATATCCAGGCGATTAAAATGTTCAACGGTCTGCTGAATTAGCCCTACCACTTGTTGGTATTGCGAAACATCGGCTTGTACTACCAGAGCTTTGCCTTTGTTCTGCTCAATAATTTGCCGCACCTGCTCAGCTTTATCCTGGGCATGGGCGTAGTTAATCACGACTGTTGCGCCTGCTTTGGCGAGTTCAATAGCGATGCCACGACCGATGCCGCTATCGGCTCCGGTCACAATGGCAACTTTTTGATCGAGTTGCATGGTAAAATCCATCCTCTCTAAGAGTGAAACACAGTCAAAAATACATATGGAAGGAGATGCCTCTCAATTATTACACGTCGGCACAGCACATAATGGCTACAAACACAAGACATCGACTCCTATGATCGATTACACTATTGCAAATACCCGTTGCAATACATTGGCAACTCTATTTCCCATGCTTGACCGCTGCGATCAAGAGAAACATCGGGCGACGAGTTTCGTCCTGCCATTCGGGATGCTTGTCGAGCAGTTCTTGCGTTGGTTGCGGTTCGGAGAGTCTCGTAATGGTGAAACCAGCGTCAAGTAAGGTATTCACATAGATGGCGACGGTACGATGATATTTGACCACCTCATGGTCCAAAAATCTGGCCTGACGCGGACCTTCCTCCTGGTAATGGTCGACCGGCCAATGTAATCGCTCACCCTGCGGACCGTAATACCAATCTTGCGCAGCGAGCGCAGTGAAGATCGGGTGTTCGACCGAGAGGACGAAGGTACCTCTCGGTACAAGGCAGTGATGCACTTTCCGACAGACGATGTCGAAGTGCTCGACATAATGAAGTGCAAGTGAACTTATCACCACATCGAATTCCCCTGCGGAAAAGTCGATGTTTTCAATCGCAAGCAGGTGATACTCGATGGCGGAATCGTTGGTGCTCTCTCTGGCGCGTGCAATCATCTTCTCTGAGAGGTCTACTCCTACCACTGACCGTGCCTGCTGTTCGCGTGCATAGCGGCAGTGCCAGCCAAAGCCGCAGCCAAGATCAAGCACATTTTTATCGCGCAGCTTGGGAAGCAACACACGGAAGGCAGGCCATTCCCCAGCAGCATCCAGTCCGCCGATTGAACGAGCCATCTGACTGTAATTGGCGAAGAATCCGGGATCATCATATTTGTTCTGCTTCATAGAACCAAAGCCTCCTCGCTTTATCTGATTCTTCCTCAAATTTCATTCGAGTCGATGTCTACTGATCGCCGCGCTCGCCGTTTAATGACAATGGGCTATTGGCATTCGTGCCGTTGGGATGCGCTAGACGCGCTGGAGGAGTAGGGTTATTGCTATGCGCTCGCTCTAACGACAATTGTTGATGATGATAGAGCCGATTAGAGAGGAGGGCATGGTTGGCGGACATGGCAACCTGCATCGACTCTATAATGCGCTCAAGCTGTTCGATGCTCTGAAAGACTTCCTGCATGTTGGTGATGTTGCCACTATGCGTTTGTGGCTGTCGATTGTGTGAGGCGATATTTTGCAATTGTGTTTGCATGCTGCGCATTTGAGCAACAAAATATTGTTCCAGGTTCCGCATAGCCGATTGTGTTGATGCGTTAAGTAGTGTGAAGCGTTCATCCAGGACCTTCCCAAAGATATCGATCAGGTCTTCCCAGGGTAACTCGGTCTGCACTTCAATCGTTTCAAAATGCGGTGGGTGCTCGCCCATGGACAATCCGCCATCTTCATCCGGTTGCAGCGAGAAATGCTGATCCAGCAATTCCTGAATAGCCAGTAGCTGAGCCGCCAGAGCGCGATCAACGATACTTTCAAGCTGAGGTTGTTGTTGCTGGTGCCGTTGCCGCACTTCCTGGCTCACGGCCTGCGTAATGTTCATTTGCTGTGTCGTCAGTTTTTGCTGTAGTGAGGCCTGGAAGTGTTGCTGTTGTTCGTCCAACTTCTGGGTCAACGTGTGCATAAAATCTTGTTGTACGGTATGCAAACGCTGGTCTACCTCACGGCGCAGGGTGCGGAGACGTTGATCAAAAACACCTTCCATTTCGCGTCGATGGGCTGAGAGTTTCTTCTCTAAAATATCATTGAATGCTTGTAGTTCATCTGGAGTAAACGACATGGAAGTGCATTCTCCTTGCTTTGTTCCCACTACTGCTGTATTATTTTCAGTATAGAAGCAGTCCTAACACGTGTCAATGTATTGGAACGATACTGTCTAAGTTGGCTATGCAAAGGAAAATACTACCATGCCGAAAGCTATTGATTTCCATGTTCATCTCCCCACCACCGA
This sequence comes from Ktedonobacteraceae bacterium, assembly GCA_051004815.1. Classification (GTDB taxonomy): domain Bacteria; phylum Chloroflexota; class Ktedonobacteria; order Ktedonobacterales; family Ktedonobacteraceae; genus JBBQXY01. The sequence goes on along the minus strand of JBPCJY010000212.1, from coordinate 55,399 downwards.
ATTCATGCAGGTCACACTCGGCCCCTATGCCAAAGCGGCTGAACGCTATTTTCGTACCGAGGTTAAACTGAAAGATATCGAACAGTTCGCGGCAGACTACGCGGCTCTGGATATGATCGGTGTGCTCCTGGCGTGGGATGCGGAGACGGCAACAGGATTGCCGCCACTGGGGAATGATTATATCGCCGCCATCGTCCAACGCTATCCCCACCAATTCATCGGCTTTGCCAGCGTTGACCCTCACAAAGGGAAAGCAGCCATCAAGGAAATCGAACGAGCCGTGAAAGAGCTTGGCCTGGTTGGGGCTAAATTCCATCCAGGCATGCAGGCATTTTATCCTAACGATCCCACGTTTTATCCCTTGATGGACAAAATTCAAGCATTGGGCATTCCTGCCCTCTTTCATACTGGCACCAATGGACTGGGAGCGGGAACCCCAGGCGGAATGGGCATCAAGATGGATTATACGCGCCCGATCTACCTCGATTCGTTGGCGGCGGATTTCCCCGGCTTAACGATTATTGGTGCTCACCCATCCTGGCCCTGGCACGAAGAGATGCTGGCGGCAATGCAGCACAAAACGAATATCTACAACGACCTTTCGGGCTGGTCGCCTAAATACATTCCAGAGTCGCTCTTGCGCGAGGCTGCCACGCGCTTACAAGACCGCTTCCTCTTTGGCTCGGATTATCCTTTTATCACGCCGCAACGTTGGATGAAGGATTTCGAGGCGGTCAAGATCGAGTTCAAGCCGGAGGTACGGGAAAAGCTCTTCTGGAAAAACGGCCAGAAGCTGCTGGCCCATGCCTCTGTCGCGCACATGCACTTCTCATTGTGACAGTTCGGAAAGGTTCTTTGCGCTGAAGTGGCTACATACATAGTGAGGCAGGTTTCTACTTCTTCTCAATCCATAGAAGGGTTTTGATGACAAATAGATTTAAAGGTACAATATCGCTCTACCTCAAACCCATTTCAATAGCCCAACCTTGAAAATCAGCTATCGTCCCGGAGCCCTCATGCTGAAGCAAGTAGTGTCCTCCTGTGGTATAATTTATGCAAAACGAGGAAACAGAGGAGTATACATCAATGGTAGATGAGCTACGTCACGCCTTTGAATTGGCCCAGCAACAACCCGAAGGGATGCAGCGCTATATTGCCGACCTGGTCACAAACGAACTGTCCAGCGAGGAAGTAGCAGTCACCCCCGAACTAGCCGCCGAACTAGCAACGGCACAGGCAGAAATTGCCGCTGGAGAAGTGCGTGACTATGATGCCTATCGGCGTTCACGCCGGGAGCGCAAGCAGCACTAGTGGCGTACCATCTCCTAATAACCAGGCAGGTAGAAAAGCAACTCGATGCCTTACCACAACAGGTTGCTAGTCGCGTGGAGCAGCATATAGAGGCACTTCATGCTGACCCGCGTCCTTTTGGGGTCAAGAAACTCAAAGGCTATACGGATACTTACCGCGTGCGGGTGGGAAACTACCGGATTATCTATAGCATTGACGACCGTGCGCAAACAGTGACCCTGCTCAGCATCGACAACCGGAAAGATGTGTATCGCTAAATGGCCCCCAACAACTGGTTTCCGCGAACATCATAGACTGCCGCTGTGCCAACACATCAGCGATTTGTCTTTCAACTCAATCAGTTCCTCGTAACGCTACTCGTCTACTCCTCTCGTATATGAAGGGTGGAAGCAGTTCGCATGGGGAGACCTCGAAAAGTCTCCCCATGCGGCATAGCCTACCAAACTGCTTGCCGTGGAAAGGGAAGATATCCCCTACGGGAGGAGATCCGCCACCGTCCAGGTATCGACATATTTCATGAGGTGCGTATGGTGAGGCGCAAGCAGATCACGCACCTGCTCCCTCTGCTCATACCTGGAGAGACGTACCGCGAGGATATGATGTCCGCGGCGTGCCTCTTGCAAGTACACATCCAGATCGATTGAGGCGAGGAAGCTTATGAGCGTCTCGCCCTGTTCCACCGCTTCTACATAATCCTTGTTGGCTAGAATGTGAATGTTCTTTTCATCGTAGCCCGCTTCGAGCAAAATGCGATAGGCTTGCACCGCGTCTCGCAGGTTGTCAAACACGCAATGGACATGCTTGCGCGGAAAAGGTGTCGTAGGCAACGTTTGCTGAGAGGACAACGCCAACTGTTCATAGGTATCTATTGTTGTTGTAGAGTTCATAAGTAATACCGTTCTGGTATGTTCTTCTTTCATCGATGCATTCGTTAGTGGAGAGAATTCTCTCCTTACATAAAGAAGGGTAACAGCAACTCATTGAAACTCAATTGGAAAAAAATTTGAGGATTCTCATGTGAAAGGCAAGGGTACAGGCCGTTTTTATAAAATCAATTGGAGGTTGCTCGCTAATGTCTGGTTGGTAAGTTCCCGCGCCACTCTACTGATAACGATCCCATGTCGATTGATGAAAATGGTCTGCGGCAAAGCTGTTACGCCGTATGTGCTAGCAACCGACCCACTCACATCCAGTACATTCGAGTAGGTGATGCTGTTTTGCTGTAAAAAGCTTAAAGCATTATCACTTGAGTCCTGAAAGTCGATCCCCAGGAAGACGACATCTTTTCTCTGTGTCTGCATGTGCTTCCAGGTACTTTCCAGAAGTGGTACCTCCTCTTTACATGGCGCACACCACGATGCCCAGAAATTCAAGACAATCGGCTTGCCCTTAAAATTCGAGAGCGAAAGCGTATTTTTGCTGTTATGGAGAAGCATTGCCAGTGAAAAATCTGGGGCTGGATGGCTGACAAGAGGATCCGCTACGGGAGTTGATGCTGGTGTCAGCAATTGGGTCAAGAGCAACACAAGTAATGTTACATTTAGTAGGCTCACCATACTAAATATGAGAATCTTGCGCCTACGCTTATTCTTCTGCATCGGCTCTTGCACAGGTGGGTTTCCAGCTTCAGCGAGTTCAGCCATATGGCAGTCCATTTCCTTGGATACAGTGCTTTCGGTTGCACAGAGAGTAATATAGCGATATTATTGTTTAGGTTACGATCGTTTGTCAAGTTGTATTGATATACGCGACTACAATCGCTTTGCTAGTGCATCTAAGAGAGATGTTAGAGATGCTTGCGAGCAGAGTCGCGATGAGCAAGCCGCTTCTGGTAGTAGCTCCAAAGGAGCCAGAATGTTCCCAGCAAGAGTACGCCTAGCAGTATCATCGCGACAATGAGTAAGGGAGGGCTGATGGGCGTTGCCGATGAGGGAGCAGTTGCCGTCTGCTGCGGAGTAGATATCGGACTATTGACAGGCGGATAGAGTCCGGTGATGATGAAGTGTGGAGAACCGCCGACCGCGATAGCGGTAACGATGTTTCGTCCAGGAATATCGAGCATCAGTACCTGACCGTTAGAGAGTGCTACGAAGCCAAGCTGTCCGTCGCTGGTAATGGCGACCGATTGCGGGGAACTACTCAGATGGATTATCCGTGCAGGTTCCTGTGGTAGTAATGTGGTACCCGCCGTGATAGGCCGTAAGACATCAAGTTGGTTATGTTGCAGATCAGGCACATAGACCTCTCCGGTACTCGCATCATAATCCATTGGGCCAAATTGCCCCTCACCGAGCAGAGTCCGGACAATCCGTCGTGTATTCAAGTCAACAGCAACGACGGTACCCTGGCGAGTGGTAACATAAGCGGTAAAACCGCCAGGGATGCTGATATATTGTGGTCCACCAGCAATAGGCACAGTGCCAAGCAAGTGTCCGTCCACCTCGAAGACCGTGAGCGAAGTAGTTCCGGTGATCCAGAGCTGATTGGGCGTTACAGGAGTGGCATTAACCGCCGTTGACGCAGTCACGGCCAGTCCATCGACGGGTTCATGAGTCTCGAAGGTGCGTTGAACTGTACAAGTATCTGGATCAAGCGCACGTACCTTCGTATCTCCCTGACCTGCCGCATACAGGACTGTTGCATCCAGACTGAGTGCTAGCAGTGACGGTTGACCAGAAAGGCTGGTTGTGCAGAGGGTCTTCCCTGTTTTCGCGGCGATCACTGCAACCTGTCCCAGCGTTGGCTGCGCAACATAAAGCGCATGCCCATCTGGACTCAGCAAAATAGTGTGCGGATTCCCCCCTACGGCAATGGTTCCAGTCACACCCTGGTGAGCAATATCAATGATGCTGATACCATGGGCAGCTCCCGCTACATAGGCGAGTTGAGGTGCTCCACCATCCGCGTAAGCGGGCGGAGCATTCAATCCTACAAACAGTAATAGCAGACATAAAAAACAGAAACGATAGCAATATATACGTGACATTGAAAACACAAGCATACTATCCTTTTAAAATAGAGTGGATGGTTTGCTCACTATAGCAGATTTACTTTGGTACCGCAAATAGAATGGCGAATATGACTATGTGAAAGAGGGCAAAAAAGATCAGGAGGCGTATGCCCCAGACGAATTCCCGTTGGAAATCCTGCTGTTCGTGCATAGATGTACTCATAGTATAAGCATTGGGTGAACGTTCGGCGGCTACAAGTCCCATAGCAATGCGCAGACGGACTGGCGAACGTATGGAGGAACGGTGCAATTCCACGAGCAATGCCTCATGACATGGTTTGCAGAGTACCCATTCGTGGCGCGGTTCTGGTGCTTCAATCGGCTCTTTGAGCGCAATAGGACGAAACCAGATAAAACTCGTGCAGATAGAACAGCGGATAGGTTTGTACCAGTACCCTCTCTGTCCTATTTCCCGCCCGGTGGCATCCGTTAGATCATTTTCTGGCATCATACTTTCGCTCGTTCGCTATCCGTTCCGCTCACCCTACCGGATTTCCATAGGAAAGAGTTCTTTACTTTCCTCACGTTACGCTTCGCTGTCCAGCGTCATTATTGTATCATAATCTTTCCTGGCATAGTTGTAATGTGAGAAGCGGCTTCCACTTTTTTTCCGTTTTCGCACTCGCGAGATAATGCCTATTCATTGGTGCAAAGGAGCTCCAGAAGATGTACGTTACCATTCAGGGCGATTCTGCCAGAATGAAACAAAAAGACATATTTTCAAAGCATGGGTTTTATGTTATACTTGTGTTATGCACTTGAAAAAGTTAAAAGAGGAACCCTTCCGACATTCCTGCTATTTTCTTGGTGGTTCCAACTACAAAGCGAAGGAAAGAATGCAGGATGTCTAAGAGTTTCTCATTACAGAGGATGCTTGTCTTATTATTTTTTTTTTATAACAGCAAGCCATCCGACTGGTGCGATGCGTGTAGCCACGAGCATTAGCCAGCAGAGGTGAAAGAGCACCCTGTCGGCTTTTGCGTCAAACCCACTGACAAGGAGGTCTACATTGAAACGACATTCATCAGGCTTTATTATTGGCATCGTAGTGTCGCTCGTTTTAGGTTTCGGCATAGTGGCCGGGGTCGCGCTGAGTCTTCGAGCAGCATGGGGAATTGGTTACGAACCCCCCAGCGTGTTGAAGGCAACCCCAACAGGTCCTAATAGCGCAACAATCTCATTCGGTACATTTCCTGACAGTATGGTCTGTCACCCCAACGCAGATGCAAAGGAAAGTCAATGGGTAACTTATTGCCCAACGACCAGCTTTGAAGTCCCACCTAATAGTGTTATCACAGTCGTCATCAGTCAATACGACTCCGCAAGTGGATTGATCAACGATTACTTCCGACAGGTGCATGGCACAATCGGAGATACCATGACGGTCAACGGTAAGTCCATGAGCGAGATTAGTGCGGACGCCCCAGGGCATACGTTCACTCTCCAATCACCGCCCGACACTTCCTCCCCTCTATTCGTTAGTGTTCCTCTGCTTGGAGTTGCCGATGACGCCCCTGCTGCCGTGACTATTAACGGCAACCAGTACCCAAAGCCAAACGTCATCTCTTTCCAGTTCCGCACTGGCCCAGCGGGTACTACTTACGTCTGGCACTGCTATGTCCCCTGTGGAAATGATCGCGAGGCTCCTTATGGCTTTAGCGGGCCGATGTCTACTACCGGCTTCATGGCTGGAACAATGACGGTAGGAAGTAATTAAGGAGGGTAACATGGCTGACGATAACTCGAATCAAAATACTGGCAATGCTACGCCAGTCCGCGGAGAACCGAATCATCTGCGTCGTGCAATCATTATCTGGGTGGTACTTTCTGTCATTGGAATGGTGCTCGTGGTTGTCACGTCCCCATTTGTGCTGCCAGTGGCCGCGAGCGGCCTTGATGCCACCGATAACACGACGATGGAAATGCTCACCATCCTATCTGTGCCAGTGGCATTTTTTGTCTTTGTCTTTCTTATCTATTGTCTGATTGCCTTCAGAGTCAATGGGCGACCTACGGAAGATGCTCCCGTTCTGAAGCCAAGGCCAGGGCTCCAAATTAGCTGGATGGGCATCACCGGAGTGCTTTGCCTATTCCTGGTCATCTGGGGCCTGTTTGGTTACTACCAGGACACCACTGCTACAGCTGCTAGCCCACTTGTTGTCCAAGTAACCGCGCAGCAATGGCTGTGGACTTTTAACTATCCAAATAATGGAGCGTCTAGCCAGGGCCAGGTGCTTGAACTGCCGCTGGGTCGTCCGGTACTGTTCAACGTCACTTCGGAAGATGTCTTGCATGGATTTGATATTCAGGCGTTTGGAATACGCGTAGACGCTAACCCAGGGGAAATAACCTCCACCCCACTAGTGACACCATCGCGGATAGGGAGTTACGCCGTGCGCTGTGTGGAATTGTGCGGGCTTTATCATTCCTATATGTGGTCATCAGTGCAGGTAGTCAGTGTTAATGACTTTAATACCTGGATAATAAGCCAAGGAGGACACCCATGACCGAGGTCAAACAGAGAAGTCTCTTACAGAATCTTTTCCCAAGCGTGGTTTCTGGCATTGTACTCGGTGTGATAGGTGCTGCTGCGGCTTACCTGATAGTGGCCCATTTTGTAGATCCAGTCGAGAACCCCGACGCACCAATTGTGGCTCTCTATACAGCCTGGACACTATTCTTCTTTGTAGGCATTGGAGCCTTCAATGGGGTCTTTAAGTGGGGTTTTGCCCGTCATGATCCAACAGCCGACGAAGATTTACAGATGGCCGGCAAAGATCAGGGACTCTGGCGCTACTTCCGCTTCACCACCGATCACAAAGTTGTCGGGATGCAATACCTGGTAACTGTGCTAATCACCTTTTTCTTAGGCTCTATGGGAGCCTTCATGATCCGCCTCCAGCAATCAACGCCTGGGGCAAAATACTTTACACCAGCCACATACAACACCATTGTGGGAATGCATGGGATTTTAATGATTGTATCCTCAATCATCATGATCAGCGGTCCCTTCGGCAACTTCATACTGCCTATTATGATTGGGGCGCGTGATATGGCCTTTCCGCGGCTCAACGCGCTAAGCTACTGGCTGATTTTCTCCATCATTCCCATCTTCTTTTCCACGCTGTTTCTCGGTGGGTTCCCGACCGGATGGACGGGTTACGCACCGCTGTCTGTTCAGGAATTAACACCAGGCATGGATGCCTACTGCTTCACCATTATCATCTTTGCTATCTCAACAACGATAGCAGCACTGAATATCGTCACGACCGTGTTCGTGCTACGAGCAAAGGGAATGACGTGGGGACGACTTCCCATCTTTGTCTGGGGCGTGATACTCTCAGTGTTCCTTGGATTAACAGCGTTCCCTACCTTCCTGTTATCGCAAGTGATGGTCGTGATGGACCGGACCTTCCAAACGTCCTTCTTTATCGCCGCTTTTGGTGGTAATAACTGGCTATACGAGCATCTGTTCTGGTTTATGGGACACCCCGAGGTGTACGTGATTGCTTTGCCAGCAATGGCAGTCTCCGCTGAGATAGCCACGGTTTTTTCCCGCAAGGCGATATTTGGTCGTCGCATGATGCTCGGCAGCCTGATCACGATTTGTTTACTAAGCGTACTCGTGTGGGGGCATCATCTCTATACGAGTGGATCAGCAAGCGCATTGGACGGCCCTTACATGCTCGATACAGAGTTAATCTCTATTCCCACCGGCTTCTTCTTCCTGGCTATGATCGGCACGTTTTGGCGTGGGAAGATGTGGGTTACAGTCCCAGTTTTGTTCGTGGCTGGTGTGTTAGTAAACTTCGTCATCGGCGGCATCACCGGTATCTACCTGGCAGACCTTCCCACTGATGAGATTTTACATGGCGGCATGTTTGTCACAGCTCACTTCCATTTCACCCTCGTTGGGAGCATGGTCTTCGGGTTTTTCGCTGCCTTTTACTTCTGGTTCCCAAAAATGACGGGGCGACGGCTCGATCCACTGCTGGGCAGGATCCATTTCTGGCTGTTTGAAATTGGTTTTCTGGGAACATTCCTGGCTCTGTTCTACGCGGGCCTGCAAGGTGAACCGCGTTGGTCAGCTAATGTCGCTCCCCCGTTTGCTACCGCCAATTTGATCGCCAGCTTGTTTGCGATTCTGATCGCGGCCTCCGTGTTTGTTACGGTATACAACGTGATTATCACCATGCACCATGGTGAGCGTGCAGTTGCTGACGAGTGGGGTGGTAAGACATTGGAGTGGACTGTGCCTACGCCAGTACCGCTGGAGAATTTTGAACACCTGCCCGTGGTGACATCAACACCGTACGATTACGGTACGCCTGAACCGGCGGCGTCGGATAAGGAAGGTGCCTTGATAGCACCCGTACTGCCACCATCAGAGAGTTGATAACACCACCATAGGAGACATACCGATGAGTACATCCTTAGAGGAAATGCACGAACTTCCATTGCATATTCGGTTTGGAAGGGCGCGAGCAGGCGTGATAATGCTCATTATCGCGGATTTCATGTCTATACTTGCCCTCCTGGCCGCGGGTGGGTATCTGAGTACGCTCAATGTGTTGAACCAGTACAGGCTTCCCACAGACCATCCTCCTGCCCTTCTGCCTGGAGTGCTAACTTCTGTTGCTCTAGTCCTGAGCGGACTCACCTACTATTGGTGGGAGCGCAGGGGCAACCAATCGGTGATCTTTATTCTCTCATTGCTGCTCATGGTCGTGGCACTGGTGTTTCAATTCTGGCTTGGCCTGTCCCTGGGGTATGCCGCTCCCTTCCATGCTTATGAGAGTGTAATTTTACTGCTTTCATGGTATTCCGCATTCCACCTTGTGCTGACAGCCTTCATCGGCTTACTGCTTCTGGGACGGATCTTGCGCGGACGCCTGGTTGGTCATCCCTACATCCCGGAGGTTGTTGGCTACTGGTGGTACTATACCATCATCGCTGGCTTAGTTATGTGGGCGTTCAGCATGCTCCTTCTATGAGAAGTTGCTGGAATATGGAGAACCTTGAATGAACATCTGGGTTGATGCAAATGGGTGGCCGATTCCACCCATTGTGCTGCTTGGGTGTCTTGTTGCCGAAATCCTGTATGTCCGTGGATGGCGTGTACTCGTAAAAGAGGAGCAGATTAAGAAAGCTGCCAGGACCACGACTCCCGCATTTAGCAACTCTGTTGCTGGTGAATTTCAGTGGGATAGCTGGTTCTGGCGGGGCATCTACTTTCTCGGTGCAATCTTTGTGTTCTTTCTCGCAGCTTCTGCCCCCATTGACATCCTCTCTAGCAGGCTTTTCTGGGTTCACATGGTTCAGCACCTGCTCTTACTGGTCGTTATGGCACCGCTGCTCGTGGCCGGTGCTCCGCTGCTGCCGATGTGGCTGGGATTACCAGTTTGGGCGCAAAGGCTCGCAAAGGCATTTGCAAAGCTGAGGGTAGGGCGGGCCTTCCACTTGATAGGACGATGGCTGCGACAACCTGCCATTTCATGCATAATCTTGATCATCGGAACCTGGGTGTGGCACTGGCCACCCCTCTATGATTTCGCTTTGAGAAACGATGTCATTCATGATTGGGCTGAACATGTAACATTTCAAGCAGTGAGCATCCTGTTTTGGACACAGGTGATACCATCACCTCCGCTCAAACCGCGCCTGGGCTATCTTGGACGCATAGGGTGCCTGGGGGTGGCAATTGCACAAAACGTTGTTTTGGCTGTGCTGCTCGGCTTTGCCCCGGTACCTCTCTATGCGCCTTACGCTCACCTGGCCACGGTGTCAGGTGGGTTATCTGCATTGCAAGATCAGCAATTTGGAGCAGGCATCATGTGGACATTCGGCGACCTCCCTTTCGGCATCGCTTTCAGCATCATCGTGCAACGTTGGTTTGCTGCACAGGAAGACGATACAAGCATCGCCATAAAATCGCCCAACGCGGAGAGGTAAACGCTGGGCTGGAACAAAGCAGAGGGCATACACGCATGCAAACACGTATCTGGGAAAGGAAATGACCATGCAGCATCCAGATAGTATGCAGAAACTGACTCGTACAGTTTTTATTGCCACTTCACTACTCTTAATCATTGCCGGGGCTGCCTGGGCAATCAGGCTTCACACAATGGTTCGTAGCCAACCAACTGTACAGCCGATTGACAATGCCCTGGGCGGCTTTCCAATGCCAGGAGATTCCGCGCCTGACTTCAACCTCACCGACCAGTTCGGTCACGCAGTCACACTTTCTTCTCTGCGCGGTCGCGAGGTAGTGCTGGCTTTTATCGACTCGCGCTGTACCAGCATATGTCCACTGACGGCTAGTATTATGTATGATGCCAGGACCAATCTGACGGCAAAGGAAGCCAGCCAGGTAGCACTCGTTGCCGTTAATGCCAATCCAGCAGCAACCAGCATAGCTGAGGTGCAAGCCTGGTCCATTAAACATGGGATGTTGCATCAGTGGTCATTCCTCACGGGTACGGCAAAGCAACTCCAGTCCGTTTACCATCAATACGGCGTGTATGATCAGGTGAGCGCAGGCGGGCAAGTGATACACGATCCAGTAATGCTCGTAATAGATGCTCAAGGGCGTGAGCGGCTCTATTTCGAGACACTTGACTCAAGTAGCAAGTCTGATCTTAGCAGTGAAATAAGCGGGCTAGAGGATGGATTGCGGCAGTGGCTACCGCAGCCGCACTAATATTTTATATTCTTTTGGATTTCGCCAATTCATAGATTTTGGAAGGCACTAGTCATGAAGGCAATACATAGCGTAACGCAAGAGATAGAGCAAGTCGAACAAGCAGAGCGTGAGGTGAAAAAAGAGATCAACTTAGTGCGGCAAACCATCGCCAATTACGTCGATCTGATGAAGCCGCATGTGACAGTGCTGCTACTCGGCGTGACTGCGGCGGCGATGGCGATTGCTAAGCAGGGTTTACCCCCACTTCTCCTTGTCATTCTAACGCTGCTTGGCGGCGCGATGGCAGCAGGAAGCGCGAATTGCATTAACTGCTATATCGACCGCGACATCGACCAGATCATGGGACGCACGCAGCGTCGCTCGCTGCCCTCCGGACGCGTGGAACCTCGGCAGGCATTGGTCTTTGGTATCATCCTGGGTATAGCCGCATTTATTATCCTCACTGTCTTCGTCAATCTGCTCAGCGCGTTGCTAGCTTGTTCCGCCATTCTCTTCTACGTCTTTGTGTACACACTCGGTCTCAAGCGTACCTCGACACAGAATATCGTTATTGGTGGTGCTGCCGGAGCAGTACCGGTGCTGGTGGGCTGGGCAGCTATCACTGGCACCGTGGGCATACCGGCTATCTGGCTCTTCGCTATTATCTTCTTCTGGACGCCCCCGCACTTCTGGGCACTTTCGCTATTGATCCAGAAAGACTATGAGAAGGCAAACATACCTATGCTGCCGGTGGTCAAAGGCGCGGCGGAGACACGGCGGCAAATCCTGTTGTACTCGCTACTCTTGCTGGCTATCACCATTGGGCTTTTCGCGTTTGGCATGATGGGCTACTTCTACCTGGCGGGAGCTGTGCTCCTGGGCGGTGGGCTGGTCTATCTCGCGCTTCGCCTGTGGCGCAATCAATCCAAGAAGTCCGCGCTCACCCTTTTCTGGTACTCGAATATGTACCTGGCAGCGATCTTCGCCATCATGGTACTGGATCGGGTAATTCATTAGGGGCAGTTAAGGAGTTGTGTTACCTGGCCTCGCATTCATTATCCATGCCCACCTATAACCTTCCGAGGCCAGAGCGCGGGCCACAAGTTAATAGTCAAACAGGCAGCTAGCAGAAGGCCCATTGGCCCAGATAGGCCAAACAAGAGCGCATACAAAGAAATATCCGTAAAAACAATATGCGATAAAAGAGGCGCCAACAGTAGCGAGCCAACCCGCAATGCAGCGGCAGCATTACCGAACCAAAGCGTAGCACGGACCAAATGTGGCGACATGATCTTACTACCAGAGAAGCCCGGCACCATGCGCGGAGCAATGCCACAGATCAATAGCGTGACAAAACCTACAGCGAAGCTATGTCTGATTGTGTCAATAGAAAAGAGTGGTGCAAACCCAAGCACCATTACCAAACCATCAACGACAAGCAGCACACTTCCGAGGACGGCCCAGAGATACGCGCTCGCTACCAACGCAACAAACGGCCCGTAAGCATTGCTTTCGTTGCGAACATGCTTTTGATAGTTACGTGCGGTAGCCTCCGGCGCAGGGGCCAAATGGGCAACCTTCTTTGGTAATGTTCCGCGTGTGCGCATCATACGCATAAAGACAGCCGTAAAAACAAGCAACACACCACCCGTGAAGAGCATGCCCACACTCGCCAGTATTCCCGACCAATCTACCTGTATAGTGCTAATACAAATGAGTACTACCCCTGTCCAATAGCATCCCGCCAGAGGCCAGAGCATACGGCGGGGAAAGGGCGAAAGTCCGGCATACATCGGCAATGATTGGGCCGACATCGCCAGGGCAATTGGCACCAGGAAACCAAATAAACCCAATGTCACATTGAGATTATCTCCCACGGCGGGTACAAGACCATCGGTCGTAGTGGCTACTACTACATTGACCAGGTTAACACACGTTGCCAGGCCCAAAGCTATGAAAGCCCCTACAACCAATGGCAATACACCCAGAAAAGCAGGGCGCGTCGTGAGCGATGGGCCATGCAGTACAGTCAGAACAAACAGTATCACAGCCACGCAAAGTGCGGCACACTCAAGCACACCACTGGTAATCAGCAGCACACGCCAGATATCCATTCCATTCATCACCAAAAGCGGTTGACTGAGTACCCGTAACAGTAGTCCAGCGACCTGTGTAGCAAGAAACCAGGGTACAAGCCAGGCTGCTGCTAATGGGGTACCGCGCAGTCGCGGCAGAAAATGAAAGGCCACGCCCAGCACAAATAAGCCGGCCCAACCATACAATTGGAGATGTCCATGCGCTTGCGCCACTGCCAACCACCACGACCCCAACGGCGTATGGAAGGCAGACGAAAGTGTCAGAATACTGGCGAGAACAAAGCCTCCGCCTGTTCCTAATAGTAATGCTGCTCCAAGGATTGGCGCGACACGAGTAAACTGCTCTTGCGACGGTTTTCGTTGCACCGCTACGGTAACAGAAGGTCTATCAGTACGCATAAAATATTTACCTACTCAATTCAGTCTACGTTACAAAGCAAAGATCGTTTTTATTGTAGCAGTAATATTATAAGTCTTCGTAATAGCAAAGCAAAACATCAGCCAGTTCCAACAAAGGATTGATAGCTGTAACCTCCCATGGTATACTTTGTAGAAGCGGTTTTCCTCGACCAACTAAACACGGCGAATTCGCGCATTCCCGCTATTTCAGCAGAAAACCGACTGAGTAAATATGGTACCCAGGAGGACATCTTTATGCTGCTTCTCCAAGACATCACCGTCACCTATCAAAGCATCGTTCCAGCGGTCCAGGGAGTATCGATTGAGGTACCAGAAAAGGGTGTTGTCACCTTGCTCGGTACCAATGGTGCCGGTAAAACCACGATCTTCCGCGCCATCACCGGACTGCTGAACTTCCATAAAGCCAGTATTGTGCGTGGTGCCATCCACTTTGAGGGCGAACGTATTGATCGCCTGAACGCCACCCAGATAGTGCAACGCGGCATCTCGCAAGTCTTAGAAGGACGCCGGCTCTTCGCTGATTTGACTGTTGATGAAAACTTGCGCACCGGTGCTATCTCTTCGCGCAATTCCGCCACTATGCGACGCGCATATGAGCGCGTCATGGAGCTATTTCCAGTTTTACGCGAACGCCGCAAAAGTGTCGCGGGGTATCTGTCAGGCGGTGAGCAACAGATGCTCGCCATAGGGCGCGGCCTGATGACCAGCCCCAAACTGCTCTTATTGGACGAACCTTCCCTTGGACTGGCCCCATTTATGGTGCAGCAGATACGCACTATCATCAGAGAAATTCATGATAGCGGCACTGCTGTGCTGTTAATCGAGCAGAATGCGCAAATGGCACTCTCTGTTGCCAGTTATGGCTACGTGCTGGAAACCGGAAAAGTCGTGCTGGCGCAACCCGCAACCGAATTGCTACAAGATGAGAGTGTGCGCAAATTCTACCTGGGCTTGCACGAAGGCGGCACGGACAGCATGGGCATCCGACTACGAAAGCGGGTAGAGAAGAGGTGGACACTGTGAGTGACGTTTTAGCAACTGCAAAAAATAGTGCTACGCACCCACCATTGCTTGCGGTTGAGGGGGTTTTCGTACGCTTCGCGGGCGTGAAGGCACTCACGGATGTATCGTTCACGGTACAGTCAGGTGAATTGTTCGCGGTGATTGGCCCCAATGGTGCGGGCAAAACCTCGCTATTTAATGTGCTCTCGCGAGTCTATCAACCAGTGGCCGGTACCGTCACCTATCAAGGGCAGGACCTGCTAAAATTGAAAACCTATCAAGTGGCACGCGCTGGCATTGCGCGTACCTTCCAAAATCTTGGACAATTTCCCAATACCACGGTGCTCGATTATCTGCTGCTGGGTCGGCACACCCGCATGAAAAGTGGCATCATCCTGGGCGGTCTTTACATCGGCAAGACGCGCAACGAGGAGAAACACAATCGAGCTTATTGCTTGCACCTGCTGCACTTGATGGACCTGGAGCATATGTGCAACTTCCCATTGCGAAGCCTTCCCTACGGTTTACAAAAGCGGGCTGACCTGGCGCGTGCATTGGCTCTCGAACCCAAGCTCTTGCTACTGGATGAACCGGTGGCAGGCATGGGGACGGAAGAGACGGAGGAGATCGCTTCTATCATCCTGGATATCAAAGAACAGCTCGGCGTCACACAAATTTTAGTTGAGCACGATATGGCACTTGTGATGGGTATTGCTGACCGCGTTATGGTCTTAGACTTCGGACGCGTCATCGCCCAGGGAACACCCGCCGTGGTACAGGCCAATCCCAACGTCATCAAAGCCTATTTGGGCGAGGAGTTCGGAGAAGGAACCGCCGCGCTGCCCATCTCAACTGAAGAGCATTCCGTATAGCAGCACGCTTGGTTTCGCGCACAGGAGGGAAAGGAAAGAACGTGGCTTATTTTTTGCAAATAGCCTTCGCGGGCATCGCACTGGGTTGTATTTATGCCTTAATCGGACTGGGCTTCTCTATTATTTTCAAAGCCAGCGAGGTCATCAACTTTGCGCAAGGTGAACTGCTGTTGGTAGGGGCATATGTGGTTTCGTCAGCAGTGTTTGAGTGGCATCTGAACTTTATTGTTGCCGTACTAGCGGGCGTCGCAGTGACGGTCGTGATCGGTCTCCTCTTTGAACGCTTTATCCTGCGCCGTATGATTGGTCGTCCAGTTTTCTCCATCTTGATGATTACCATTGGCCTGGATACTATCCTGCGCACCGCAGTCGTGGTGGGATGGGGGTCGAATCCCATTCCAGCGGCTTCTTCCTACACAATCACGGCTGGTTTTAACATTGCGAACGTCCACCTTGGTGCCAATGACTTGCTAACCATCACTGTGACGATCGTATTGTGCGCCATCCTCTTTTATTTCTTCCAATACACGCGCTATGGGCTGGCCATGCGTGCGACAGCACTCGATCAGGAAGCTGCATTGGCAGTGGGGATCAACATCCGCACGGTCTATGCGCTGGCGTGGGGGATATCGGCTGCCATCGCCACTATCGGCGGTGTCTTTCTCGCTATGAGTTCTTATGCGATGGACCCAACGCTGGGTGGTGCCGCGCTGCTGGCGTTCCCTGCTATTATCTTGGGCGGCGTTGACTCCATTGTCGGAGCGATAGTTGGTGGCATCATTATTGGCCTGGTGCAAGACCTGACGGCTGGCTATGAAAACCAGGTCGCTGGCTTTCTGGGTACAGGTATCCATCAGATTACGCCCTATCTGATCATGATTCTTGTCCTGCTCATTCGCCCCTATGGTCTCTTTGGTACAAGAAAGGTGGAGCGCATATGAGTTCATCACCTGAGACGCGGATACCAACGAACGCCAACACCGCAATCGCTGCATCTTCTGCCACCCCGTCATCACGGCTCCTGGGAAGTAGGACCTCACGCTGGATCACCGTTATTCTGCTTGTGGCGGTTGGGCTTGTCTTCTTTACCGTAGCCAATGATGACTGGTTCACGATCATCAACTATACGCTGATCGCAGCGATTGCAACACTTTCGCTCAACGTCCTTTCGGGTGACACGGGCCAGATTTCGCTGGGCATCGCCTTCTTTATGGCCATTGGCGCGTATACTGCTGCTTATCTCGGCGGTGACATACCGTCATCTCCACTTGATCCATTCGGCCTGAACCTGCCATTTTATATCTGGCTTCCGGCAGCAGGCATTGTCGCAGCACTCGCTGGGGCCTTAGTTGGCCCGACCGCTCTACGCTTGAAAGGGTTTTACCTCGGTATCGTCACGCTCGCCTTGATTTTTATCGGGCAGTATATCTTCCTCAATGCCCGTGGCATCACAGGCGGCCCACAGGGAAGAGCCTTCCCCGTACCCGCCATTGGCGATGCTTCCTTTAGTCAGCAAAACGCATTCTTAGGTTTTGCGCTGACATCCGGCCAGCAATATTTCTTGTTGATTCTGCTGGTTTTAGTGCTGGCGGCACTCTTTGTCTATAACGTCATGCGTTCGCGGGCAGGGCGTGCGTTTCATGCCGTGCGCGATAACGAAATAGGCGCGACCATTATGGGAGTCAATCTCTTTGAAGCAAAGATGGGCGCATTTATCCTGTCTTCGTTCCTGGCGGGTATCTCAGGCGCACTGTTTGCGTCGTATAGTCGCTATATCATCCCCGATTACTGGAGTCTAACGCTCTCCATCCAGTTTGTCGCCGCCATCATCATCGGTGGCATCGCTAGCGTCTGGGGTTCAATGCTTGGAGCCGCATTCGTGTTCGGGTTGCCACTGATTATCGATCATTTTGCCTTGTTGCCTGTTGCCAGCGGTTCAGGTATCATCAATAGTGGCGATCTGAATGCCCTTCTGTATGGTCTACTGATTATCGCCTTCTTGCTCTTTGAGCCAGGAGGAGTGATTGGACTTGTGCGCCGAGGCCAGGTGCTGCTCCACAAGTTCAATATGCGTAAAGATGAAGGAGGTGAACCAGCCGAGATCACTGATCTACCAGTGGATGCAGAAAGCCCAACGCCCACAAAAGGCGAGAGCGCATAGGCTTTGGGCATGACAGGTCAAACACAAGAGGATTTTGGCAATGTAGTGCATTTCTCCCTGGCATTCCTCAATTCCACACGGCTGTGGGATAGGGTTCACGCTCAGGAATGCAACAAGGGAGTACATCCTCGACCGTCGTTATCGCGAATATTGCAGGAAGAGGTACAACATATGCTTACCAGGAAGACACTTTTTGCTTGCATAGGTATCTTTGCCATCGGTGTGATGGCACTCTCTGGATGCGCCAGCAACAGCTCAAATAACGGCACTGGAAGTGGACTTAAAACTGGTCCCGGCGTCGATGTAGCGAGTAAAACCATCACCCTGGGGATAATCTCACCGTATTCGGGGCCGGTAGCAGCCCCGGTTGGTGATCCTCTGGCAAATGGCGTTGAGACGTTCTTCAAACACGTCAACGATAACAGCGGCATCAACGGCTACAAGGTAAAATTCATCGAGGAGGATTCGCAGTACAATCCACAAATTGAGGTACAAAAGTACAATCAAATCCACAATCAAGTGTTGATGATTGCGGACAGCCTGGGAACACCCACCACGTTCGCCATCAAAGACCTTGCCGCTGCCGATCACATGTTGGTTTCAGCGGCCACGCTGTCTTCCGCGCTGGCACGCGAGAAGTATCTCATCCTCGTAGGGACGCCCTATCGTTTGCAGGTCGAAAATGCTTTTGACTACGTTGTCAACAAGCTGGGTGTGAAGAGTCCCGCGACAGGGATCATCTACCAGAATGATGAGTACGGCCAGGATGGACAAACCGGCTACAAAGAAGCTGTCAGTGCCTATCATATGAACGATGTAGCGGAAGCCAGTTACGCACCAACCGATACTGACTTTACCGCACAAGTCTCGCAAATGAAAGCCAAGGGAGCAAAGTACGTCTTCCTCACCACATTGCCACTCGTCACAGCCTCCATTGTCGGCAAAGCTGCCCAACTTGGCTACAATCCACAGTGGATTCTCCAGAGTCCGGCGTGGGCGAATGGACTGCTCGCTGTTCCTGCTCTGAAGCCACTGCTCACCAAGGTCTGGGTAATGTCTCAGGGTGCTTCATGGGGTGACACCTCCGTACCAGGTATGGCACAGTTGCTGCAAGATGTCCAGAAATATGCGCCAACCCAGAAGCCTGATGGCTACTTTGAGTTTGGCTATGCTGAGTCTGAAATCACCTACGCCATCTTGAAGAAGGCCATGGCGAACAATGACATCTCGCGTGATGGCCTCTATAATGCCTTCCTGTCATTGCACAATGTCGATTTGGGTGGCTTGCTACCGCCAGCCAACTATGGTTCATCACCCGACCAGCGCGTTCCTACACGCGATTCGGTCGTTTTCCAGGTTGACCCCACGCAGCCCGCCGATTTCAGGGCACTGACCCCTGATTTCACCGGAACGGCTGCACAGCAATCGCACTTCTAATACCACAACCCTCTTGCTACAAATGAACATCTCGTTGCAATCGCTTGGAGAGCCTCCAGGCGATTGTTTTGGTCAGACGCAAGTTATGCGACCTGCCTCTTCTCTTGTGCTATAATAAGCTATCTCCAATTGAATAGGCACTGTTATGCGCAGTTCCTATGAAAAATTATAGGCAACAAGGGAGTTGGCATATGCGTATTGGAGTTGGCTTACCTTCCACGGTTCCAGGAGCAGATGGGCAATTGATCATTGAATGGGCACGGCGGGCCGATGAGGGGCCATTTTCTAGCCTGGGAGTGCTTGACCGCCTGGTCTACGATAGCTTTGAACCATTGACTGCGTTGGCGGCTGCCGCTGCCGTCACCCAGCGCGTACAATTGGCAACCACCATTGTCATTGGGCTGCTGCACAATACTACTCTACTCGCGAAAGTGACCGCCTCCATTGATGCTCTCTCCAATGGCCGCCTCGTACTTGGACTTGCTGTGGGAGCGCGTAGAGAAGATTATGATGCCGCTGGTATCAACTTCCGCGCCAGGGGAAAACGCCTGTCAGAACAACTTGCCACGTTACGCACCTTGTGGGAAGAGGGTACTATCAGTCCGCACTCCACCCGTGCCAGGGGACCTGATTTGCTCATCGGGGGCTTGAGTGACCAGGGCTTTGCGCGTGTCGCTCGCTATGCTGATGGCTATGTTCATGGTGGAGGGCCACCCAAAGCCTTTGCCCGTGCGGCCGACAAGGCGCGAGCCGCGTGGAGCGACGCGGGGCGTCCCGGTCAACCACAGCTATGGGCGCAGGGTTACTTTGCCCTGGGAGACGAAGCTATGGAAGAAGCTGGCAAGCACTATTTGAGAGACTACTACGCGTTTACCGGCCCCTTTGCCGAAAGGATCGCGGCAGGTCTGCTCACTACGCCACAAGCGATAGCCCAGTTCATTCGTGGCTATGAAGAGGCTGGCTGTGATGAACTCGTACTCTTCCCCACGCTGCCTGAACTCGCCCAACTGGATCGACTCGCAGCGGTTCTGCACGGCCTCGGCAGACGCGTCTCGTTGGTCAACACGACTAAAGGGCAATGAGCAGGAAGGGGTACACGGTGAAGATTGTTATTCTTGGTGCTGGACCGGCGGGCCTCTATAGTGCGCTACTGCTCAAAAAGGCGAACCCGGCACACGATATCACCATCATCGAGCGCAACCCAAAGAACGTAACCTATGGTTGGGGCGTCGTCTTCTCTGATCGCACACTGGCCTCGTTCCAACGCGCCGACTATAAAACATACGAGCAGATCACCGGACGTTTTGTGATCTGGGATGCCATCGATGTGCATTATCGTGACGAGACGATTCGCTGCGGTGGTCATGTCATTGCCAGCATCTCGCGCAAGCAACTGCTGCATATTCTCCAAAAACGTTGCGCAGAGTTGGGTATCACCATACAGTTCCAGTGCGAGATTAACAGTCTTTCCGACCTACCTGACTATGATTTACTTATCGCGGCTGATGGTCTCAATAGCATTGTTCGCAAAACCTACGCTCCTTTCCTCAAACCGACGATTGCGGCAGGAAAGGCCAAATATATCTGGTTGGGAGCGAACAAAGTGTTGGATGCCTTCACCTTTATTTTTCGCGAAAACGACCATGGGCTATTTCAGGTACATGCCTATCCCTTTAGCGGCAGCACCAGCACCTTTATTGTCGAGTGCGACGAGCAATCATGGCTGAACGCTGGGCTGGACAAAGCGGACGAGGCTGAAAGTATTGCCTACTGTCAAAAGTTACTGGCAGATAACCTTGAAGGGGCTACCCTGCTCTCGAACAATTCAAAGTGGGTCAACTTCCCAACGCTCAAGACCAAAACATGGCACCATGGCAATGTCGTATTGCTCGGTGATGCCGTCCATACTGCGCACTTCTCCATCGGTTCAGGGACCAAGCTGGCGATGGAGGATGCCATCGCCCTTGCTACCGCCCTCGAGCAACATGCTGACCTGGAAATCGCTTTGAACGAATACGAGCTAGAACGCAAACCAGTCGTCGAGGTCTTTCAACGGGCGGCGGAAGAGAGCCAGTCCTATTTCGAAACCATCAAACGCTACCTCGGCCTGGAGCCAATGCAGTTTACCTTCCAGTTGCTTACCCGCAGCGGCAGAATCTCGTATGATGATCTTCGCTTGCGCGATCCTCGTTTTGGCGATGCCGTTGACCGTTGGTTTGCCCTTACAACTTATGGGAGAGAGCCAATTGTCGCGCCGCCGCCGCTCTTCACGCCATTGCAAGTACGCGCAATAACCATTGCCAATCGAGTTGTTATTTCGCTGGGAACGCATGAGGCACCTGATGCTTATTCTTCACAAAATGGCACTCCTTATAGCAGGTATGCTGGTCAATTCACTGACCATCTGCGTACTGGAGTGGGCATGGTCATGACCGCGCTCACGGCGATTTCCCCGGAAGGACGTATTACTCCGCGTTGCCTGGGCATGTACGATAGCAATCATATGGCCGCGTGGCAGGACATCGTGCAAGCAATTCATGCATCCTCGTCCGCCAAGGTCGCTATGCAGTTGAATCACGCGGGACGACGTGGCTCGACACGCCCAAAGTCAGAGGGTTTGGATAGACCATTGCGCCAGGGAAATTGGCCGTTACTTTCAGCATCGCCTCTCCCTTACACGCCACAGAGCCAGGTTCCCAAAGAGATGGACCGTACAGAGATGGGTAAGGTGCTGCACGACTTTGTCTCCGCAACCCGGATGGCACAGGAGGCAGGTTTTGATCTGCTACAGCTCAACATGGCGCATGGCTATCTCCTGGCTAGCTTCCTTTCGCCGCTCACCAATCAACGCAGCGACGAGTACGGCGGAAGTTTGGAGCAACGTATGCGCTTCCCCCTGGAAGTTTTCGATGCGGTACGCGTGGCATGGCCGGAAAACAAACCGTTAGGAGTGGCGATATCAGTGACAGACTGTGTCAAGGGTGGCTTTGACGTGAGCGATGCCATTAGCTTTGCCCAGGTTTTGCACGAGCATGGATGTGATATAATCGCCATACAAGCGGGTCAAACGACGATGGAGGGCGAACCGGCCTATGGTCGAGGATTTCTGACGCAACTCAGCGATCGTGTGCGTAATGGGGCGAGTATTCCTACGCTGGTCGGCGGCTATCTCACAACCAGCAACCAGGTCAATACAATCATCGCGGCAGGGCGAGCAGACCTATGTATTTTAGATACTCCTTTCATGCCTGAACCAGTGCGTCACCCCGATACTCAGCACGAAGAGAGAACACCTACAGCTACCACCATCACTTAAACATAGAGAGGATAACGACGGAAATGGCAAACGATGAAAAGCTCATACTCAGCGGTAAACGAGCGGTCGTGACGGGCGCGGGACGTGGCATTGGTCGTAGCATCGCGCTTGCACTGGCAGAAGCAGGAGCAGACGTAGCAGTAACAGCTCGCACCACCAACGAACTCGAACAACTCGTTGCCCAGATGCAAGGTATGGGTCGCAAAGCCCTGGCAGTTCCCTGCGATGTGACGAATGTAGGGCGGGTACAACAGATGGCAAAGACGTTTCTGGACGCTCTGGGCGGTATTGATATCCTCGTCAACAATGCTGGTAACGCGGGCAGCCATAAGTTCGCTACCCATCCCGACGAACTGTGGCACCGCATGATCAATATCAACCTGAACAGCGTGTACTATGTCTCGAAGGCATTTGTACCCATCTTCATTAATCAGAAAAGTGGGCGCATCATCAATGTTGCCTCTATTGCGTCACGCGTTGGTGGCAGTTATATCGCGGGCTACACCGCTGCCAAGCATGGTGTCCTGGGCCTCACACGCGCATTGGCAACTGAGCTACTGCCCTATAACATTACCGTCAACGCGATCTGCCCTGGTTATGTCAACACGCCTATGACCGATGCCAGTGTAGAGAACATTAGCACACGGACAGGGATGCCACAGGAAAAGGCACGGCAAGCACTGGAGAAAAGCAGTCCCCAGCAGAGGTTGATGGAACCGGAAGAGGTTGCATCCATTGCTGTTTTCCTGGCACAAGATATGTCCAGAGGTATTACTGGACAGGCCATCAATATTGATGGTGGCGGCGTAATGTCCTGAACGAAAAGAGGCTTTCAATGAGCTACGACTTTCTCTATACAGTAGATGACGGCGTTGCTACCCTCACCTTTAATCGACCAGAGGTCATGAACGCCCTTACCTTTGAAATCTATGCTCAATTGCGCGACCTATTTGTAGCGTTACGCTCCGATGAGACGGTGCGAGCGGTCGTGCTGACCGGATCAGGCGACAACTTCTGTTCCGGTGGCGATGTCTACGAGATCATTGGTGAACTGCTCAAGCGCGATATGAAGGAGCACCTGGAATTTACGCGTATGACGGGTGCAGTTGTGCAGAATATGCGACTGCTGGACAAGCCCATTATTGCCGCGCTGAATGGTATGACGGCGGGGGCTGGTTCGGTGCTTGCTCTGGCCTCTGACTTGCGTATCGCTTCCGAGAAAGCACGTTTTGCCTTCCTCTTCACCAAAGTTGGCCTGACCGGAGCGGATATGGGAGCTGGCTATTTATTGCCGCACGTCGTCGGTATGGGTCGCGCCTTTGAGCTACTCCTGCTCGGAGACACAATTGATGTCGCGACAGCTGAACGCTACGGCCTCGTCAATCGCGTTGTAGCCCATGCCGATTTGCTGACGGCAGCGCATAGTTGGGCCAGGCGATTGGCCAATGGCCCAACCTTTGCCATCTCCATGACAAAGCATATGATCAATCATGAACTGAGCATGGACCTGGCTTCAGCAATCGAGGCTGAGGCACAGGCACAAGCTCTCATGCTGATGGGTGAAGACCATCGCCGTTTCTTCGAGGCATTTCAGGCCAAAGAGAAGCCTAAGTTCATAGGGAAATGAGTATGGGAAAGCAGATTATCAATCCACCATCCCTGGCCCGTGCCACTGGATTCAGTCATGGTATACTGGTAACAGGCGGTCGCTTGCTATTCTTAGCCGGACAAACGGCCAGCGACGCCGAAGGTCGCATCGTCGCGCCAGGGAACCTGGTCGCGCAATATGAGCAGGTATTGCGCAACCTCCAGACTGTGGTCGAGGCGGCTGGTGGGAAAATGCAAGATATTATGAAAATCACCATTTTTGTTCGTGACCGGGATGACTATCACGCCCATCTCAAACCATTGGGCAAGGTACATCAATCCTATTTTGGAGCTTATTATCCCACCACCGCCCTACTTGAGATTTCGCGCTTTTTCCAGGACGAAGCCTTGATTGAAATAGAGGGTCTAGCGGTGCTTGACGCAGATGAATAGAGGGAGATAGTCATATATGGACTTTGCACTAACTGCTGAACAAAAGCGCGTCCAGCAACAAGCTCGCCAGTTTGCTGAGCAAGAGGTGGCTCCGATAGCGCGTGAAGCCGACGCTACCGGCACATTTCCCTTGCACCTGGTGAAGCGCATGGGTGAATTGGGTTTCCTGGCAGGTCCCATCAAGCCGGAATACGGCGGTTCCGGCATGGATTATGTGAGCTATGCCGTCCTTTGCGAGGAACTGGGTAGAGTCGATTCCTCAGTACGAGGTTTTCTGACCGTGCATACGAGCCTGGTTTCCCTCTGCATCCAGGAATGGGGCAGCGAAGAGCAGAAGCATACCTACCTACCCAAGTTAGCCACGGGAGAATGGATCGGCTGCTACGCTTTGACCGAAACAAATGCCGGTTCCGACGCGGCCAGCATGGAGACTACCGCGACAGAAGAGGGCGATAGCTACGTCCTCAATGGCGAGAAAATCTGGATCACCAATGGCACCAGTGCCAGGGTTGCTATCGTCTTTGCCACCCGCGACAGGTCCGCACGCCATAGAGGTATCTGTGCATTCCTTGTCAATACCGATACACCGGGCTTCAAGCGCGAACTGATGCCGAATAAGGAGCTAGGACACCGTGCCTCAGAACATGTACATATCAGCTTGAAAGATTGTCGCGTGCCCAAAAGTGCGTTGCTTGGGCAACCGGGCGAAGGATTCAAGGTTGCCATGTCGGCCCTTGATCGCGGACGCCTGGGCGTAGCTGCTGGCGCGTTGGGGGTAGCACAAGCGTGCCTGGACGCCTGTATTGACTATACGAAGCAGCGACGCCAGTTTGGTCAACGCGTAGCGGACTTTCAGATGATCCAGGCCACGCTGGCCGATATGGCGGCGGATGTGGAGGCGGCACGACTACTGGTCTACCGTGCAGCATGGCTCAAAGATCAGGGTCAATCTACTACCAAAGCTACCTCTATCGCCAAGCTTTTCGCGACCGAAGCGGCCATGAAGGCGGCATCAGAAGCGGTGTTGCTGCACGGTAATCGCGGCTATTCCAATGAATACCCGGTGGAACGCTACTATCGCGACATCAAAGGGATGCAAATTTACGAAGGTACAAGTCATATTCAACGTGTCATCATCGCCCGCGAACTCGTTGGGCGTGATACATAAAGTTATCTTCATTTCCTGGCCCTAACTGCTCAAGGAGGAGTACACTATGGCTTATTCAGAATACTGGAACCCCAAGAATGAAACGATGCCTCGCGAGGAATTACAGAAATTGCAACTCCTCAAACTGCAACGTTTATGTGAGTGGGCATATGCTACCACCCCTTTTCATCAGCGCAAATTTGATGCCGCGGGCTTCAAACCAGAGCAGATCAAGTCGCTGGATGACCTGCGGCGCATCCCCTTTATGACGCGGGAAGAGTGGATGGATTCGCTGACAGAAAAACCGCTCTATGGTGATATGCTCTCCACGCATCCACGGAATGCTATTCGTTATCACTTGACATCAGGCACCAGTGGGAGAACCCCTATCCGCGTCCTGGACAGTATGAAGGACTGGGACTGGATTAACGAAATGTGGTGCTATGGCCTGTGGGGCTTTGGCATTCGGCCCGAAGATACCGTCTATTTCGCTTTTGGCTACGGCTCATTTATCGGATTTTGGGGCGCACACTATGCCTGTGAGAAGATAGGAGCACTCGTCATTCCTGGCGGCGCACAAACCACCGAGGCCCGTATAAAACAAATTATCGAGATGGGCGTTACCACTGTCTGTTCTACTCCAACTTACGCGCTGCATATGTGGCAAAAAGCGCGTGAGATGGGCATTGACCTGGCCAAAGAGGGCAATGTCAACAAGGTGATTCTCTCCGGCGAACCAGCCGGCTCCATTCCCGCCGTCAAACACCAGTTGGAAGAGGCCTGGGGCGCGAAATGTGGCGATACTGCTGGTATGACCGAGGTAGGCACGATCATGATTTTTGAGTGCTCTCATCAGCCGGGCGGCACACATATCATCGAAGATCACTATATCGAGGAGGTGCTGCATCCCGACAACGATAAGCCGGTCGGCTATGGCGAACTGGGCGAACGTGTTGTCACCTCTTTCGGGCGCGGCTTTATCCCCGTGATACGCTATCGTACCAAAGATATGGTCATGAAAGTACCTGCCAGCACCTGCACCTGTGGACGCACCTGGGATATCTACAGTGGTGGTATTCGCGGTCGCTGGGACGATATGAAGCTCATTCGCGGCACCAATGTGTATCCACGAGCAGTGGAGGCGATCATCCGCGAGTATCCAGCCATCGACGAGTTCCAGATCTATCTCTGGCGTAAAGATAACGTCCAGGACGAAATCACCATCAAGCTGGAGATCAAACCTGATCTGGATCATGAATGGGAAAGCTTGCAGCAGCAATTGCATAAAGATTTATCCGGTGCTCACGAGGGGTTGCGCTTCATTATTGAACGGATGGATTATGGCGTTCTGCCACATTTTGAACTGAAAGCCCGGCGTCTGATCGATGCCCGGCCCAAAGCAGAATATTAAAGAAGGAGCAATGCATATGGCAACGAACGAAACTGATCTCCTGGGCGAACCGCTCACCGAGCAGGAACGCGAAATGCTCCATGTTTATGACGCATTGAAGCAACTCGCGGCCCGTAATGACCTGGCACCTTGCGCGGCCAGCAATATCCGCAAGGCTCTTATGTCAATGTGGCAAGCCACGAACGACTTGGATTTACAGTTCGAGCAATTGTACGATCTAGGGGTGTAGCTTATTGGAGAGCCAAACCTACAATTTAATCATTCCATAGTGTATCTTCATCAGCAGAATGCGCTCTACCGCCTGGTTGACGCGCTCCATGGTCAGTGTACCTTGCTGAATGGCCTGATGAAAGGCGGCTACTACGCCAGCCACCAGGCTTGGCGTATAGGGGCCTTCGATCATATCATTGCCAGCGATAATTGATAGCACTGCCGCCTCACTGAGCGACCATCTCTGACTGATTCCGCCCATGTATAAGCCATCGGTAATGACGACGCCATCATACCCCAACTGGTTGCGTAAAATACCAGTGATGGCTTTAGGCGATAGCTCAGCCGGTAGATTCGGGTCGATGGCGGGCATCAGGACATCGGTGGACATAATCATGGCCGGCTGGTCTTTTTGTAGCATTAATTTGTAGGGGGCTAGGTCTATACGATTCAAATCGGCCAAACTGCGGTTCACCGTGGGCAAACCCGCGTGTGGGTCAGAACTGATGGCACCCAAACCAGGAAAATGTTTGAGACAGGCCGCGACGCCGTTATTTTGCAGACCATTCAGAAACGCCCCCGCATATGTAGCTACAGTCTGTGGATCGCTACCAAACATGCGCGATTCCAGAACAGCAGGATCAACGGTATGCACATCTACGACTGGGGCGAGATCGGTATTGATGCCCAGTTGAAGCATCCACTTCGCGGACTGCGTACCCTGTTGAAGCGCATAGTTGGGATTGCCAGAAGCCGCCATGTCCGCTGCTGATGGCAAGTAGCCGTGAAAGGTGTAGAGCCGATTGACGAGTCCACCTTCCTGGTCTGTGGCAATGACCAGGGGAATTTTGGCATCTTGCAGTGCCTGTTGCGAAAGAGCATAGACGTTGTTCTCTACATTATAGGGTGGATTGAAGTTGTGATTGCTCTGCTGATACATAAAACCACCTACGAACTGCTGAGAGATCATATATTGCAGACCATTGTGATAGTTGTTGCCAAGGTACTCGACCACAATAAGCTGACCCAACTTCTGGTCAAGCGACATACTCGCCATGATGTGCTGTATCTTCGCCATCTCTGCCCGCGTCAATGCTTCCGTTGGTATGCCGTGGCTATCAGATTTCGCACTGACAGGTATTGCCGTAGGCGAGGGCTTACTGCTTATCGCGGTAGGAACAGCGTTGGCATTTGCCAATAAATCAGAACAGCCTGAGAGAAAGAGCGCCATACACAGCAAGGAGATAGTAAAAAAGAGCGATAAGGTATTCGCAAAGTGCCGATTTTGCATAGCAGTAGCTCCATTGATAGGACAGAACGATTGTATAGCAGTAGCTCAAAAACGTTATTAAAGAAGAGTTGGTTCAATAAAAAAACGTCGGGGAATAGCTTAAGTAACGAGCAAGCCGCAAAATATGAAATATTACCGTTTTCACATAACCAATGGTAATAGCTACAGTATGGTATTATTAGTATGAGGTTGATCTATTCCCATGTACCTATGTCTGATCTTTATTCTGCCAGGGCTTTACTTTCATCCGTGCGGATAAAAAAGCGGCACCTTTGTCTTTAAACGGTTGGTGAAGAGTTGTGAATTCGGGGTTCTGATGAGTACACAGGATTATGAGAGCTATGTACTATTTCCGCGACGCCCATACGCGGGTCTACGTCGTTCGACCACTATTATCGCATTCTGTGCCATCTTGGGCTTAGTTGGTTCTTTGACACTGAGCGTAGCATTTTCATCGACAGGTAGCCGGGCTAGTTCTGGCTCTGGCTCCAGCTCCAGGTCTGGCACTACTTCCTATATAACTACTCAGAGGACACTAGTTCATGCTATGACTCCGACTCCACAAAGCCAACCTACCAGTGGCACAGCAACAGCAACACCGGTGCAAACAAACACAAGTGCTGTATCGCCTATTACGCCATTTCCAACGTTGCTATGGCAAGAAATTGCCGCATTACAAACGCAGAATCGCTTCCTTTATTATGGGAATCCATCTGTGCCAGAGGTAGCTCTGACCTTCGATGATGGCCCCAACCCGTATTATACGCAACAGGTACTAGCAGTGCTACAAGAGTATGGTATCAAGGCAACCTTCTTTTGCATTGGACGACAAGTCGCGCAATATCCATCGCTTGTCAAGCAAGAGTATGACGCTGGCAATGTCATTGGCAACCATACCTGGTCGCATGCTGACTTAACTAAACTTTCAAGCGACGATATATTGACACAAATCAATACAACATCCGACGCCATACAACAAGCCATTGGCGTGCGACCAACGTTTTTCCGCCCTCCTTACGGAGTAATCAATGCGAATGTCTTAACCCAGGCCAACCAGCTGGGGCTGACCACAATCGTCTGGAATGACGAGGCACGGGATTGGACGACACCGGGGATAAGTGTAATTAGCAGTCGCATCCTTGGTCTAGCGGGCAATGGTGCGATTATCCTTTTACATGACGGAGGCGGCAACCGCTCACAGACGGTAGCAGCACTACCCACCATCATTACCAGTCTGCGACAGCAAGGATATAAATTCGTTACATTGCCGCAAATGGTGCATGACTTACCACAGCATCCTGCTTCAACCATGGCTCCAACATCTATGTCAATGCCCACACCGGTAGTTTATTCGACGGCTACCGCGACGCCAACCGCATTCGTTTCATCCATCCCTTCATGGAAACAGGGGTTATGAAAAGAGGAATGTAAAGTATGCTATACTGCTTCACAGATAAAGTGAAATGGGGAAGGCATATATTGTGGCTCGATTTGATGAGATCGACCTTCGTGAACGATTGTTATTAAAAGCATACCCTTTTAATAGGTACGCCCCGGCACATACTAACCCGATCAGTCAGGCAGTAACTTCGCTCACTCCACTCAAGAAGCCATTAAGTGCCTGCACGGTTGCGTTGGTCACAACAGCGGGTCTGAGTCTGCCCGACCAGCCCCCTTTCGACATCACTATCAGGATGGGCGATACCTCATTCCGTGAATTTCCAGAAACGATCTCTCCGCAATTGCTTGAAATGAATCAGCGGAGTTGGTCATTTGACAAGACGGGCGTCTTACGTGACCGCAACCTGGCACTGCCGCTAGACCGTTTGCGAGAGATGCAAGCGCAAGGAGAAATCGGTGCGGTCGCTCCTCACCACTACAGTTTTATGGGTTCTATTATTGGGCCGCGCAAGCTCATCCAGGAAAATGCACCGGAAGTGGCCCGCCGCCTTGTAGCGGATAGCGTCGATGTTGTGCTACTCACTCCCGTCTGACCTATGTGCAATCAATCAGTTGGATTGATCCAGCGAGCCATCGAATACGCGGGTATAGCGACGGTATCTATCTCGCTATTGCGCGAAATCACGGAGAAGATACAACCTCCCCGTGCTTTGTTCGTGCCTTACCCACTTGGCTATCCGCTCGGCGAGGCGAATAATTCAGCATTACAGTTACGAATTATGCGAGCGGCCTTTGCGCTCTTGCCGCGTACTGATGTACCCGTGTTGGAAACATTCGTAAGTACATAGCTGTAACAAATCATTTTCGGCTCTCATACCGATTTGAAGCTACTGTTCATTGGAGGTGTGTTCTGCTTTCCTTATCCAACGATGCTGTTCGTCTCTTGCGCATGCATGCGCAGCGTCTCACACCACAGCAACCGGATGCGGTTCAGAGCGTTGCGCGAGTTGTGAAAGAATTGTGTGGCCTACAAGCACAGGATGCACGCGCTGCAACGCTGGCGATACGTCCTCGCAGTGTTGGGTTAGTAGCGGCAGATATCGAACATGCACTGATGCAGGAGCGTTCGGTAATACGCACATGGGGACAACGGGGTACGTTGCACCTGCTGGCGACAGAAGACCTTGACTGGCTTCTGTCACTGCTCGGCCCCATCTTTGTCGCCGCGAGCCAGACACGACGAGCGGAACTTGGGCTGGACGAAGAGACGTGCAGCAAAGGCATCCACCTCATGCGCAACGTGCTTGCTAACCAGGGAGCACTGACCAGAGCGGAGATCGTCGAGCAACTCGCCGCTCGTGGTGTGCGCCTGGAAGGTCAAGCGGCACCACACCTTATAGGCCGTGCAGCACTTGAAGGCATTGTCTGCCTGGGCCCTGAGCGTGGCGGGAAGACGACGTATGTCCTCCTTGACGATTGGATTGAGCGCGGACGCGTTGTTACCCTTGCGCGCGATGAGGCGTGCGCTGAACTCGCACTCCGCTACCTCGCCGCCTACGGCCCAGCAGCAGCAGATGATTTCGCCAGTTGGTCGGGCTTGCCTATAAGCGAGGTGCGGTCGGCATGGAAACGTATTGCCCCTCAACTGATCGAGGTAGAAATTGCTGATCGGTCGGCATGGATACTCAAGACAAATGTGGCCTGGTTAGACGAGTTCCCGCTCCACTCGCCTGTGGTGCGTTTGCTACCGAGTTTTGACACGTACCTTCTCGGCTATCGCAAGCGAGACCTGATTGTGGAATCTCAATACGCCAGGCGCATTCACCCCGGCGGCGGCATACTGCACCCAACATTGATCGTAGACGGTTGGGCAGTCGGAACCTGGAAAAGCAAGCCACGTAAGAACCATCTGGACATCATAGTGGAGCCATTTGACACGCTCACCCTCGCAATACATGTTGGGCTGGAAGCTGAGGTCACAGATATAGCTCGTTTTCTGGGCATCCAGGCCGTTTTGCATATACTGTCCTCGTCTCAATGACCATGAGCAGTGCCTTTGATTATGGGACTTATACCCCCGTAATGATGCTCCACTGGTCGGATATAGCTTCAGGGGTGATTACTGCTTCGCCAGCATCTATTCCTGCTGATACTTTCCATTGGGCAGTTGCGAAATGACTATTGCTCGCCTGCAACACGATACCAGAAACGTCACATTGCGCTGAGGCAAGAAAGGCTACGCCGGGAGCGACCTGCTCTGGACGCACCTCTTGTGGAGCGACAGCACGCTGAAGCATTCGTGTAGCGGCCACCGGCGAAATCGCGTTTACACGGATACCATCTGCCGCACCAGCAACCGCCAGGGCATTCATAAGGCCAAGCTGTGCCATTTTTCCAAGAGCATAGCCAGTCAGTTCAGGCAAGGCATGCTCAAGGAACATAGCACGACCGGAAGTAGTGAAGATTATCCGGCCATAGTGTTGCTGTTTCATCGTGGGAAAGGCAGCTTGTGACAACCAGAAAGGGGCGGCTATCTGGATATTGATGATACGCTCCAACAATGCTGGCGTCATTTCTTCCAATGGAGTAAAGGTAATCCACCCTGCATTATTGATCAGGATATCAAGCCGACCAAACTGCCTGATTGCCGCCTCAATCAGACGCTGACATCCTCCCTGTGACTCAATGTTCTCGTAACAGGGTAGTGCGCTACCGCCCGCGGTCGTAATCTCAGAGACAACAGCATTTGCTACATTGGGATCGAAGCCAGTACCATCTAAAGCTACACCCGCGTCATGCACAACAACGCTGGCTCCCCGTTCAGCCAGTAACCGTGCGTATGCCGCGCCAAGCCCCCGGCCACTTCCGGTGACAATAGCAACTTGCCCATCAAATCGGATCATGCTTATACCTCTTTCTTAAACAGACCCTATAAAATGGGGAAACACTTCATCTCATTGCTCATCCACAAAATTCTTGTATCGTACCTAGCAGAATTTCGGCGCATTGGGCCAGTTGGTCAAGATCGGCCCACTCTACTACGGCATGCGCTCCTGTGCCTCCAGGGCCAAAGACGACTGTAGGTATGCCTGCTGAGGAGAGCAGTGCGGCGTCCATCCAGGCGTTCGCGCTCCCTATGTCCGGCTCGTGATGCAGTGTTTTCGTAGCATGACAACGAAGCAGTTGGACGATTGCTGCGTCCTCGGCAACTTCAAATGGTTCTCGCAACAGCGTTGTTTGTAAGGAGGCTTTGAAATGGGGGTCGATCTCGGCGATTTTCGTAAAGATAGCACGTATTTCAGCTTCAACGCTTTCCTGTGTTTCGCCGGGGATTGTGCGCCGTTCTACGCCCAACACACATCGTTCGGGATAGCTTGAGAGTTCTTGCCCACCAGTAATCAGTGAGGCATGCAGTGAGCCGCTGCGGAGCAAAGAATGAGTTGGCTGCGCCCGTAAAGAACGATCGAGATTTTCCAGGCCGACGAGAACTTTTCCCATCTTCGCGATGGCATCAATACCTACTTCAGGCAGCGAGCCATGGGCAGCAATGCCAGTGGTCTCAATATCTAACCAGATAAAACCTTTGTGGGCGAGACAGAGGTCCAGTTCGGTGGGTTCGGTCACAATCGCGGCATCGGCATGCCAGTGCCGCAGGACAGAGCTTGTTCCAATGCTGGCAAATTCTTCATCCGCGACAGCAGTCAGAATTACATCGCCACGTAAAGAGAGTTTCTGTGCGTTGGCAGCCGCCATCATGATGGCAGCCAGGCCGGATTTCATATCATAGGCTCCGCGCCCATACAGGCGATTACCTACAATGGAGGGTTCATGCGGATGTTCCATACCCGCGACCCCAACGGTATCCATGTGAGCATTGAGTATAAGCGAGCGGCCACCACCAGACCCGCGGACTATCCCAACGACAGTGGGCCGTCCGCCTCGCGGCTCGTCTAGCACAACCTCTAACCCTGCCCGAGTCAGCCACTCAGCCACAAATCGTGCTATCTCGGTCTCTCCAGCACCACCTACAACCAGATCAGGGTTAATGGAGTTGATGGCAACGAGTTGCCGCAAGAGGTCAGTAGTGTCGCTCATGACGCTCACTTTCTCATGAAAAACTTCATTCTTCACATTGGTTGCAGCACATTGGCGGTCACCGACTGCCGATGTGCTGCAACCAATACTATACTTTCACAAACTGCCTATGGCAGCGCGAAACCAGGCCAGGTGGCGACCCAAACGGTTACGCCTACCAATGAGTCGATTTAATCTGGCGGTAATTCCTGGAACATCATCTTTGTATTGATGCCATGGCTATTATTAATAACCTTCATCACGAAGTAGATGATGATCCCAACGACAATGATTATCAATGCTAGACCGATACCACTGGTATTGGAATAGGTCAGGAAATCGCTGGCACTCTTAAATGAGATCACGGATTGGATCAGGGGCCAGACAAACGATGCCAGGTAGACTGGAACGATGAAGATGAGCCACAGGATACCGCACCATACCAGACGCGGTAAACCCAGGAACTTGCCCGTGTTGTTGGTTAATTGGAACAAATCGGGGCGGCGATACGGTAGCAATACGGCGTTCAAGCCCGGCATAATCCAGGTTAATGTTGCCAATAACACACCAAAGAAAATGGTACTGGCAGGGGAGACACCAAAGAAGGTCAGGACATAGAATACTGCACCTAAGAGAACAGCTATGACGATGACGCGCACGGGTGCGTTCGTGCGTTCATTCACTACGCTAAACCATTCAGGAATCTGGCGATCCAGTGCCCAAGCCAGCACGATGCGCGAGAGGAAGATGGCGTAAACGGGGCAGAGCAGCACATTCAAGGTAATGTTGCCTAACGCGATAAACAACCATAACGGCCACGCTCCGGGATGAACTGCCGTCGCCAACAGAGGCGTAAAGGGCGGTTGCCCGTTGAGTGGTGCATTACCGGTATTCCAGTACAGATAACCCCAGGCGTTGGTCAAGCTGAAGCCGAAATGGTTGCCCAGCACGTCGATGTAGAGTGAGTTCATAAAGACGGCAAAGATCAACGCGCCAATGACCGCGAACATCACGGTACGCCGCACATTGCCTTTGACCTCACCGGCGATATACGAGGAGAATTGGAAACCGATAAACTGGAACAATATCACACTGACCAGGCCGGCCAGAGCAATCAAGCCAGTAAACGAGAAATCGGGCTTACCAGGGGAATAACCAGCTTTCGTCGCTGCGTCCATAATCGCCTTCGAGGAGGTGCCGAGGGCTGGCAGAGCCGCGTTCATCGCATTGGAGTCAATGGAGAAGGCACTGAAGAAGCTGATGGCAACGGCGATAATCGCAAAAATGGACAAACCGGTGACTACTTTGTGGAAAGTGCGTGTGCGCAGTAGCGAGACGCCTGCAATCACCAGCATGACCACAAGACCAGCAATGATTTTACTGGTGTTATCCTGGAACCAGTTCTGCGCGTTACCAAAGATGCTGCCGGGGAAGGCCAGGCCCATCAAGATGCCAGTGAGCTGAATATTACGGATAGCGACAATGATTTCAAAGCCGATGATGGTGAGTGCCGAACCAACGAGTGTCCAACTTTCTAACCAGCCCCAAAATGGACTGATGATACGAGACGTAAAAACATAGTCACCACCACTGCGCGGCATGGCAGTGGTAAGGCCAGCGAAGATCATCCCCAGGAAGAAACAGGCGATACCGGTGAGGATGGCCATCCAAGCATAGGCAGAGATGCCCAAACCTTGCCATTCAGGGAAAAGAGCATAGAAAACGACCGCCCAACCCACAGCAGTGCCAACGAAGGCAGCAATGTTGAAGAAAAGTGCATTGGTCATACTGACATCACGCACTAATCCCGATGCCTGCCGAACGAAAAGACCACTCGACGAAGCAGATTTTGCCATACGTATGAATCCTTTTCTGGTTAAAGACTCAATGCATCACGCCCCGATAAAGAAGATAAAGATGAGCGAGGCTATGAGCAGAGCAAACATAATGTATTGAGCCACTTACCCAATAAACTAGCCCTGGACACGAAAAGCCCGTTCCAGTTTGTCCTTACTAAGATCAAAGACAAAGCCACGTAGAATACCCTGGTTAGCCTCGCTCCCAGCATTGAAACAGGTGGTACGACCAATCTTGCTCTGGCCAGGTGATTCATGCACATGACCATGGATGCTGGCCAGGGGCTGTAACTCCTGGATGGCACGACGCACCCCTGTACTGCCCACGGGGATGCGCAATACATCTCCCATGGTAACTTTAGGCCGCATATTCTTATCAAGCTCTGGTGCAGAGTCTAAACCGCTATCATATGGTGGAACGTGAATCATAAAGATGGAGCGTTGCACTTGTTTCATTTGGCTTGCGCTGGCCTTGATATGGGCGTAGTATTCATCTTCGCTCCATTCACGCGGAGTGCGCCAGGGGGTAGGATTCGCATAGTCAAAGCTAAGCATCTCGTGGTATTCGTTCAGGTTGATGAGCTTACCAACAGGATTGATAACATAGCTCGATTGCGCAATCATCGCATCAACGCCCGCATCATCATCATTGCCAGGCATCATATAAAACTGGATGCCGCTCTTCCCAATCCGTTCCTCCGCCAGCTCTACCCATTCGCCAACGCGACGAATCATTTGTGTGCGGAACAATTCATTCATTTTGGCCGGGTCGGTGCGCATCGCATCGACCTCATCCTGGTCGGTGACATAGGGGTAGTAGCCAATGTCGGAGATAGCTTGCTCGACCTTCTGTCGCTCGGCCTCGGTCTCGGTATGGTATTCCTGGTCAAGGAAGGTGGCATAGTACCGCCCATTGCCCTGTGCAATGATGGGCACGATGGCTTTACCGGTGAGGTCTCCTACAATAAACACAACCTGTGCTTCATATACATTCATCTTAATAGAATTCAGCAGTTTACGGTAGGTACGATTGGCGGCATGCAAGTCTGAGCACATGTAACAACGAAGGTTTTTTGCCATGCATTTGCCCTAACAACTAAAAGTGTGTTCAAGCCTCTACAAAAGCGAGGTATATAGATGTTTATACATGTTTATTGCGAAAAAAGCAAGGTGGTAAGGATGAGACAATTTTCATTATGGCATAGACTTTTTATACATAGGTTGCTGACTTGGTGTGCAAGTTTTTTCACCAAGCTCGCTACCTACGACGCCTCTGTCCTTTAACCATCTCGCTGGCGAGCTACCAATTCCTGGGCAATATAGCTAGCAACGCTGGTCGCGGTGCTGCCTGGGCCAAAGCCTGCATCGTAGCCCAGTTCTTTGGCGAAAGTGTGCGATATGCGCGGCCCTCCGACGATGAAGAGGTAGCGGTCACGTACTCCTTCGGCCTCGGCCAATTCAATGAGTTTTGTCAGGTTGTGAATGTGTACGTTCTTCTGCGTCACTACCTGCGAAACGAGTATAGCCTCTGCCTGCTCGCTCACGGCCCGCCGTAACAGAGCTTCGCACGATACCTGCGCTCCTAGATTCAGTGCGCGGAAAGCGGGAAAGCGTTCCAATCCGTAATTACCCGCGAAGCCCTTGGCGTTAAAGATCGCATCAATGCCGACGGTATGTGCATCGCTTTCGATGGCCGCACCGATAACGGTGACACGGTGTCCCAATGTTTTCTCTATCAGGTCATTGATTGCGTAGAAGTCCAGTTCACCATGCGCTAATTCGTCCACCGCGATCTGTTGCGGGTCAATGGTGTGGGAACAGGCTCCGTAGATGACGAAAAAGGAATAATTGGTATCGACACTTTCCGCGTGTGCCACCAGGGGATTGGGTATCCCCATGAGCATAGCATAGCGACGTGCAGCCTCGCGAGACCGTACACCGAGTGGTAAAGGGAGAGTGAATGAAAGTTGAACAACGCCATCGTTGGCGGTGTCACCATAGGGACGTATCTGCATAGACATGAACCTCGTGTGAAAAGAGATGCTGACGGTGTCCTCCAGTATAGCATCTAAGAGCGGCATCTTACCATATTCTTCACGCAAGCGTACAGTAATAATACCTAAGAATCACACAAATTTGACGTTCGACATCGCTGTTACACAGGCTTCTAGACTCATTCCAAGGCTACTTTAAAGGCTTTACGGGACTTTTATTTGAAAGTTACTGTACCTGACCACATTCGTCGCCTTCAATGAAAGCCAGGAGAAAACTCAGCAATTCAAGCAATCATGGCACAGCGATTCAGTCAAGAAAAGGATCGGAGCGATCTACGAGTAACCACGAAATAGGATGGTGCTCTTTGACAACAGGAGCTATCTTACCTCGTGCAATAATTGCTAAGCTTAAAGAAGAAAACGAATGGTCAGACTAAAAATTCACCTACCTGTGGATGAACAAACTGTACAGTTTTGTCGCAGGGTAAACGCACAGATACAAAGGATTACAGATTCGGCCATTGTCTTTAGCGATACTTCCCTCATGATTCCTCATATCACCCTTGTGTTGGGAGAATTGGTTCCTTCCCAAACGTTTGAAGAATTGACCAAAATAACGCAAGCACTTGCTCAGCAGGTTAAACCGCTTACGCTCAAGCTGAGTCAGCCATATATTGACCCAAGAAGCTATGTTGTATGCGCTATCCAGGAAGACCCGGCT
This sequence comes from Ktedonobacteraceae bacterium, assembly GCA_051004815.1. Classification (GTDB taxonomy): domain Bacteria; phylum Chloroflexota; class Ktedonobacteria; order Ktedonobacterales; family Ktedonobacteraceae; genus JBBQXY01. The sequence goes on along the minus strand of JBPCJY010000212.1, from coordinate 16,947 downwards.
CTTACGGCACTAAGAACAAGTATGTGTGAAAACATTATGGGGGCCTATCTTACCACGCGCATTCCTCGCTTTGATATAACGCATTTGACGCTTGCTCATATTGACGCTCAACAAGAGGAGGTAAATGCTTACCTCAACGTGATCCAGGAGATACCCCAGGTGGTATGTACGCGCATTGAAATTTCTCACATTGGGCCAAAGGGAACATGTATCGACCGTCTTTTTGCAACCCACCTATCCAGGAGACGGCCTTCTCAGCAGAACTCAGTACACACGCGGCAATTTCACGGACTCCCTAGAACTCAGTGCTCACGCGGCAGTTTCACGAACGCCCTTGATAGTGATAGTTGAGGCGAGTCATGAACATGTTGAGGAAAGGGCAGATGATGGATGGCGTTCCTATGTGATACACTTTGAAGTAATGTTAGGCATATATTGCAAGGCTTATGTGTTTGAAAGGAAAGCGTACAATGCCAGAGAAACCGAATTCACATGGTGCCATGGATCCGATGGACTTATGGAAACAGTGGAATACATCCACTTCCACTATGTGGTCAAATATGACCGGTGGAAATAAAGAATCGTTTGTAGACCCCTATGGGCTTTACCAGGCGTGGCTCAAGGGTGTTGAAGAGGCACAGGGACAGTTAAAGGCCGGGGCCGCCAAAGTGAGCAATCTAGAAGAGTTTTGGAAAAACTGGTTTGAGTCGATGACCGAGAGTTGGCGCAAAGCCGCTGCATCAGGCACTGATCCCCTTGGGCTAACAGCGCATTGGCTCGAACTGATGGAAGAGGCCCGTACGAAAATGTTTTCCGGCGGAACTATGCCCACCGACCCCTTTACCTTTTATAAGCAGTGGTACGATACCATCAGCGAAACCTGGTCGAAAGTTGTTGGAGACCTCATTGGCACTGAGGAATTCACCAAGGCTTCCAGCAAATTCCTGGAAAACTACTTAAATTTCGTCAAAAGCTCACGGCGTATCAACGAGGAGTATTTCAAAAATCTCCAGATCCCCACACTTTCTGATATTGCCAGGGTGGCGGAACTGATCGTCTTGTTGGAAGATAAAGTTGACAAAATCGAGGATGCCGTCGAAGACTTTAGTGATAATTTCGGACAACTAGCCACCAATGAGTCTATCACCGGTCTCGCAGGTCGCATAGATGGACTCGAAAATCAGTTGACAGATCTTCCCGCTACGATTGAACAAGGCAATGTGTTGACAGGGCTTACCAATCGCATGAATGAGATCGAAAGTCAGTTAACAGCTCTTCCTGCTGCCATCGAGAATGGTAACGCTTTGGCAGGGCTTGCCAATAGGCTGGATGGCGTTGAGCAAAAACTTACTACTATGGAGACTGTATTGGAGGGAGTCAATTCACTACCTACTCTTGCAGGGCGACTGAATCAGGTCGAGGGTAAGCTGGATAGAGTGCTCGCAGCTCTGGAAAGAATTGATGCAAAGGGGCAGCAGCCTGCAACAGTAAAACCTGCCAATACAGCACCCCGTAGAAGCAAGAAAAGCGCAAAACCAGCTGAAGATACAAACACTTCGGCGAATACTAGTGTAAAATAGAGCATATATTTTATCATTAGTAGTAAATACTATATAAGGAAGAGGTTGGATATGACAACAAAGGAAGACGCTATCCCATCAATAGCTGACATGGAAAGCACCTTGCGAAAATATAAAACGGGTATGCAGATCATGTTCGATGGAGCAAAGGCTGAGACTGCCCGTACTCCCAAAGAGGTGATCTGGACCAAGAATAAGGCGAAACTCTATCGCTATGAACCAAGCAGGGAGAAACGCTTTCCGATTCCCATTTTGCTGATCTACGCGCTCATCAACCGCTCCTATGTCCTGGACTTGATGCCAAACAATAGCCTGGTCGAATACCTGGTCGAGCAAGGCTTTGATGTCTACATGCTTGATTGGGGAACACCGGGAGATGAGGATCAACATCTGACCTTTGAGAACTACGTACTCGATTATATTCCGCGTGCCATTAAAAAAGTGCTGCGTGCCGCCCATGCCGAGGAATTGACGGTACTGGGCTTTTGCATGGGTGGCACGATGACCGCCATGTATGCATCGCTCTTCCCTGGGAAACCACTGCGAAATCTCATTCTCTTGACGGCTCCTACAGATTTTGCGGAGGAACATACTGGACTGTATGGACTGTGGACTAGCGCGAAAAACTTTAACCCTGATCTGGTCGTCGAGGCCTTTGGCAACGTCCCTGGTGAACTGGTAGATACGGGCAACCGCCTGGTCAAACCGATCACTAACTACGTTGGCACCTATGTCACCATGTGGGATCGTATCATGCACGATAAACCAATGGACACCTGGCTAGCCATGAACAAATGGGTCAACGATGGTGTACCGTTTGCCGGCGATACATTCAAACAGTGGATTCGTGAGTTTTACCAACAGAATAAGTTGATCAAAGGGGAAATCACCTTACGAGGACGGCGGGTAGAGCTTAAGAATATCACTTGTTCTGTGCTGAATATCGGAGGCAAAAAAGATCACATCTGCACCCTACCCCAGGCCGAAGCTACAATGAGCCTCATAGGGAGCGAAGACAAAGAGTTCTATGTTCTCAATGCAGGACACGTCGGCCTTTTGACGGGTTCTGACGCCAAGCGCAATCTCTGGCCCAAAATCCGTAGTTGGCTGGAACTGCGCTCCAAGTAGTCACATACCATCACCAGTAGAACCACCTACGGTGTTTCTCGGCAAACCGCATACGGACGGCCTCGTTTCCCACGGTTTGCCGACGAAATTCAAACACGTTGGACACGCACCAACGTATAGACAGCGAAGTTAGTTGATACTGTAGTTACCTGAAGGAGACACAAAATGAGAAAGCGACTGGAAGGAAAAACAGCTATCGTAACCGGAGGGGGACGCGGAATTGGTAGTGCAATCGCTCGAGAACTGGGAGAGACTGGTGCCAATGTCATTGTTAATTACAGCACCAGTGCAAGCTCAGCGGAAGAATTGGCCGAGGAGATTCGCACACTGGGTCCGAAGGCACTGGCCATTAAGGCTGATGTCACCGATATCGAGCAAGTACGCAACATGGTCAACAGGGTTATGGAGACATTTGGGCAAATTGATATCCTGGTCAACAATGCCGGTATTACCCGCGACAAGACGCTCAGGAACATGTCGAGAGAAAACTGGGATGAGGTGATGCACGTCAATCTCGGCAGCGTCTTCAACTGCACCAGGCTGGTCTTACCCCATATGTTGGAGCGAAAAAGTGGCAAAATCGTCAATATTAGCTCGTTCGTCGCCCTGGCCGGCAACGTTGGTCAGGCGAACTATGCCGCTACCAAGGCCGGCATCCTTGGCTTTACCAAGTCGGTCGCGTTAGAGGTGGCCCGCCACGGCATCACAGTCAACGCTGTTTGTCCCGGCTTCACAGAGACGGATATGCTCTGGCAGGTGCCAGAGAACATTCGCCAGCGTATCCTCGAAAAAATCCCCATGGCCCGTTTCGGTACCGCCGAAGAAATCGCAGCCTGCGTACGTTATATCGTCACCGAGGGCGACTATATGACCGCCCAGGCGATCAGCATTAATGGCGGCGTGTATATTTAACGTTCTTCGTACCGCTGGCCCCTGATAAAGGGCAAACGTTGTATGTGAGAGGTGGCATAGAGTACCCTGTTGCTCCATGTCACCTCTCACGTATGTATACTCTCCTCTCTATCGCATCATTCCTCCTCTACGGAACTTCTTCGTCTCCTGCAACGTCAACTACTGTGAAAAGCACACCAATTGACGAAAGTGTCCTTTTTGAGAAAATCCAAACACTGGGGCCGTATAACATAGCGTAATGAATATACTCTTCTTATTCTATTCATTACAAGATGAAGGAGCGAGTCTATGCGACAAAAAAAGAGAACCCACCAATGGCCTACCTTCTTACTCTTCACCCTACTCGGTCTAGCTGTCGTCGTCGCCGGTTGTGGCGGGGCAGCCTCAATGCCAACGGGTAGTGGAAGTAATACCGGGGCATCCGCACCGATGACCGTACCTCAGCAAGCGCACTCTCCCGCCCAAAATCAGAACAAATCCTCGGCACTCACGGGCGCACTCTACCTGATTAAGTCGTTGAATATCACGATGGAACTCAAAGACACACAGCAAGCGGCATCTGATCTGCAAGCATGGATTACCACCACCGATTCTCTAGCCACCGCCGACAACATCAATTATCAGCAGGCAGGTAACAATCTCTATAATATCACTATGAGTTTTTCTGTGCAGGCATCGCTCTACCCACGAATTGAAAGTTACCTGAACAGCTATCCTGCACAACACCATGGGCAGTTGATTACCACGACCAGAAACACTCAGGATGTCACCGGCACCTATATTGATACACAGTCACAACTAAAAAATTTGAAAGCTGAACAAGAGCGATTATTGACCCTCGTCAGCCATGCCGCCGCTCTCAGCGACATTCTCGCCCTCGATCAACGTTTGACCGACGTTGAAGGCCAGATCGAGCAAATCGAGAGCCAACTGAACAGCTTGACGAGCCAGACCTCGTTCTATACCATTACCGTCAATTTACAACCACCCTCGGATGCGCTCACGCCACCTCCTGCTGCATGGAGTCCTGTCGCGATCTGGCAGGGTGCTGTTGGTGCTGCTATCGTCTTTGGACAAGTTTTAGCAACCATTGTCATCTGGCTCCTGGTATTCAGCATCTATATTGTTCCAGTAGCTCTCATCATCTGGCTCGTTCAGCGATGGCGACGATCACGGTCACAATATAAATACAGAGCACCTGTTGCATCCACCTTCAACCCGCCTCTTATGAAGTCCGTGCAACCACAACAAAGCTCTCAAGCTCAGGCGGAAGAACAACCAGAGCCAGAACCCCAATTAAAAGCATAGGCGTACCAAAAGTGACATATACAGGGGGCAGGTCATAGTGACTTGCCCTTTTCTCATGGAATCTTCCACCATAGCGTGTAACCAGATAACGGCAAGTTGTACCATAATTTTTCAAGGTGTGTCATCTCTTCCTTATGGTATACTATCTGGGTAGGCAAACAGCCGTTCATTCAATCTACCGTAGCATTCTCCAAAGGAGGCTTTATTTCCATGGCAAATCAGACTGAGCAATTCGATGCCATCATCATTGGTGCTGGGCATAATGGGCTTGTCGCGGCAGGCTACCTGGCTCGTGCAGGCAAAAAAGTGGTTGTTTTAGAGCAGCGCGACCGCGTCGGCGGAGCGTGTACACTGGAAGAGCCATTTCCCGGCTTCACGATGTCACCTTGCGCATACGTAGTAAGCTTGCTACGACCTGAAATTATCCGTGATCTGGAACTGCACCGCTATGGTTTTGATGCTTATGTCAAAGACCCGCAAATGTTTGTCCCGTATCCTGATGGGCAATATCTTTTCTTTCGTGCCAGCACAGAAGCGACAGTAGAAAATATTCGTCGTCTCTCACCACATGACGCTGACGTCTACCCAGAATTTCTTCATTTCTTTGACCGTGCTTCGGAGATACTCAATCCTATTTTGCTGGAAGAACCACCCTCGGTTGCTGATTTAGCAGCGCGTTTTCGTGGCGAGGACGAGGATATTTACCGTCGCCTGATGTTCGGGAGCCTCTATGATATGCTCTCCGACTATTTTGAATCGGATTATATGCGTGCCGCTTTCGCTGGACAGGGCGTGATTGGCTCCTTCATTGGCCCCAAAACGCCTGGCTCGGTCTACGTAATGTGGCATCATATGTTTGGCGAAGTTAACGGGGAACAAGGCATGTGGGGCTATGTGCGCGGCGGCATGGGCCGTATCAGCTTTGCCATGGCGGCATCGGCTGAGGCGCATGGAGCGGTTATTCGCATCAATAGCCCGGTCGCGAAAATCCTCATGCACAATGGGCGTGCCGAGGGCGTGCGCCTGGAAAATGGTGAGGAGTTGCGGGCTTCCGCCGTTATCTCAAATGTTGAGCCGAAGCGCACCTTCTTCCAGTTCTGTGCCGACGCGGAGCTAGACAAGGGTTTCCTCAAGCGCATCAAGCAGTTCAAAACCGATAGCGCGGTCATTAAAATCAACGTTGCCTTGAAAGAACTACCCAGCTTTAAATGCTTACCCGGCACTGCGCCAGCTTTGCAGCACGCTGGCTCTTGTGAGATCAGCCCGACACCCGATTGGGTACAAGAGGCTTACGAGGATGCCGCACATGGCGAACTCTCAAAGCATCCCTATATCGAGGCATACATGCAATCCTCCACCGATCCAACAGTTGCTCCAGAAGGTTTTCATACAATATCCATGTTCTGTCAATATGCCCCCTATCACTTAAAGGGACGCCCGTGGTCAGAGGATGTGAAAAACGAAATGGCGGATCGCATTTTCGCGACCATGAACGAGTTTGCGCCCAATTTCAGCGATGCAGTCGTGGCTCGCCAGGTACTCAGTCCGGTCGATATTGAAGAGCGTTACGGACTGCCCAACGGCAATATCTTCCAGGGGGAGATCACACCCGATCAACTCTTTTCGCTGCGACCTACTCCAGAATGCGCACGCTACCGCACACCGGTAGAAGGACTCTATCTATGTGGCTCCGCGACCCATCCAGGCGGCGGTGTCATGGGCGCGCCAGGACATAACGCCGCCAAGGCATTACTGAGCGATTGGGAAAAATAGAAGCATTGCTGACAAGGAGCCACATTACAGCGCGTGCAGAAGGTATGTCTTCTACACGCGCTGTAATGTGGCTCCTTGTCATTACGTCTTGACAAACACAAAATTATTATGTACTATAACGTACATGGATATATCCGTTGATGATATAGCCATGTATGAGATAGCTATGTAAAGCGTATATCTTCTCTACCCATGTAAAGGGAGACCTATGAAAAATACTCATAGCGAACCGGAAGATTTCTTGCCACTTTCACCTGCCGTGTTTCATATTCTGCTGGCACTGGCAGACAGAGAACGGCACGGCTACGGCATCATGCAGGAAATCTCCCAGAAAACCGATGGCACAGTGCGTATGGGGCCAGGCACACTTTATGGTTCAATCAAGCGGATGTTGGCCGACGGATTGATCAAAGAGAGTGCCGAACGCCCCGACCCCGCATTAGATGACGAACGTCGTCGCTACTATCGTCTCACCGATTTTGGGCAACGCGTCATGCGGGCAGAAGCGCGACGACTGGTACAGGTTGTGCGAGTTGCACAGATGAAACACGTCCTGACCGATCCTGAACTGATAGGAGGGGCGTAATGGAGGCAGCACCAAAACCAAAGCATTTCGTGTCTCTATCAGAGCGTCTCTATCGGCTGCTACTGTTGTCGTATCCCAAAAAGTTTCGGCAGACCTACGGTCGGGAGATGCTATTGACCTTCCACGACTGCCGACGTGAGGTACTGCACCAGTATGGGGTACAGGGAATCGCACATTTGTGGGGCTTTATGCTGCGTGATCTGGCAGCGACGGTGGTTATTGAACACTACAAAACTTTTGTTACGCAATGGAAACGGCTCTTAGCCCTCGAAGAAAAGGAGTATGCTACCGTGATTACACCATTCAAATTTTCACTCAATGTTGGCCAGCTTACAGATATTGGGCGTCAGCGTAAAAATAATGAAGATAATATGACGACCATCATCCCCGAAGACCCGGAGGTATTAGGCAAAAGAGGAGCGTTGTTTGTAGTATCAGATGGACTGGGAGGACACGACAAGGGTGAAATGGCCAGCGAATTGGCAGTACGCTCGATAAGTGAAGCCTATTACCAGGATGAGAATGACAACGTCGAACAGTCCTTACGGCAAGCCATTCAACGAGCAAACACGGCGATTCATCAAATGGGGAATGGAATGGGAACAACCTGTGTCGTGGCGGTGCTCCAGGGCGATACAGTGTTTGTCGCGAATGTCGGGGATAGTCGCGCATACCTTGTGCGCGATGGTCAACTCAAGCAAATTTCGCAAGATCATTCTATTGTGGCGGAGGAACTACGCGCCGGTTTAATCACCAAAGAACAGGCACGCCATCATCCACAAATCAATATCATCACACGCTGCCTGGGTGCCAAAGATGATGTTGAGGTAGACACTTTTGCCGAGCCGGTGCAGGAAGGCGATCTCCTTCTCCTCTGCACTGATGGCCTCACCAACCAACTCACCGATGAAGAGCTGACCAAAATCGTGCATGAAGTACAGCCTACCGAAAGCGTACAACAACTGATCGAACGCGCCAATGAGCTAGGTGGCCCAGACAACATCACCGCTATCGTTGTGCAAGTCGCCTCTGTTGCGTAACGACAGCCAATGTTCGCTGACACTGTACTGTTAAAAATCACTACACACATGACGCACTTTAATGGGAGTGATGATAATTGTTATCACTCCCATTTTCTCTGTGAGAGTGGCAGGTGTTACCTCTCCAGCGAATCAAGCATTGCCCGAATGAAGCCGACGGATACGGAGAGCCAATCAAAGGAGCGCGTCCAAGTGACCCAATCTTGCTGCGTTGGCCAGCCGGGTTTATAGCGAGGAATCAGCTCTTTGGGCATTACAGTGGCCCACTTACTGCCCTCACCCAATCCTCCTGGGGTGATGCGTACCGAAATAGTGAATACGTTTTCGTTGGGAAGCTGTATCTTCCAATCAGGGAGCGACTTTAAGAGAGGATCATGACGCCAAATGCTGAACAGTGTAGGGTCTTCTGGCGAGCCGCTTTGCGAACGTTGCAGGGTAATTACCTGTCCGACGACGGCGAAACGTGCCCACTCTGGGAAGCGCAGCCAAACAGCATAGCGATATTCATCCAGCCCTGCCGTGGTGAGAAAAGCACGATAGCCTTCACGTTCGATACGGCGTTCGGTATCACTCTGCCAGATTTTCACCATGGCATCGAGACGTTTTTTCTTCTCTTCCGCGCTAAGTTGAGCCAGAGGGCCGGTATCAGGCGGGTATGATGTTGCTGGCATGTAGTGCTCCTAAACCCAAAGGGAAATATACATTCATCCATGAAAGCAGATCAGTGGCTAATGGAGCCACAAAGTTGCACAGGGCATGATCGGGGTAGTGCCGCAAGGTCAGGCTGTGTGCGTGCAAGAATTGTCGGTGCAGTGCGGCCTGTGGAGTACCAGCTATAGAAGGTGGCGCATAGACCTGGTCGCCAACAATCGCATACCCCAACGCGGACAAGTGCGCCCGTATTTGATGAGTGCGTCCCGTGATAGGACGCACATCAAGCAAAGAAAAATCGCCCGTATCTGATGTCGCTAGTACTTTCACTTTTGTCATTGCAGCCTGTCCATCAGGGCCAACGATGCAGCGGCGACGATCAGCAGGGTCGCGCTGTAGTGGCCCATCCAGCAAAAATTCAGCAGCAATCTCCAACGTAGGCAGTGCGTCTCCTTCGATAATCTCCGGCACAGCATCTTTACGGGTCAGCGTAAATGTAGTGCGCGGACGCGACCAGGCACAAGCTCCCTTTTGCACAACCGCCAGGTAGCGTTTCACGATGGAATGATCGTGAAATTGGCGTACCAGATACCGCCTTGAGCGTTCAGTGCGTGCCAGCGCAACGATGCCCGATGTATCTTTGTCTAAACGATGCAGCAAGCATGGGCGCGGTAGCCAACCATCTTCCTTCCACAGGCGTGCGGTACGTTTTTCACGCAACATCGTTTGAATATGTGGTGGAGCACCTGCCCATGCTAGCTCGTCGGGTAACTCCGGTGGTTGCCAGTCATCACTTCCCTGCTGCGCCAGGTACACTAAGAGCGCGTCCCACATCGTCCCATCGGCATTTTTATACGTTGGATGGATCACCAGTCCGGCAGGTTTGTTGACGATGAGCAGGTGATGATCCTGGTAGATAATCGGCAGTTGTTCTGATATCATGTGTAAAGTATACGGGTTTAAGTTACTTGCCGTCAATATTCCGTATTCCCATGGCTATAGGAAATTCATAGCAGTGGACGGTTTGTCACTAATGGTTTATACTGATCATTGCAACTGATAATGAGATATTTTTGTATGGAGTACTTTATGCGTTGTTTTCGTTCCTTCACAATGCCATTAGCTATGCTCATGATCTTCGTTCTCGTAAGCTGTGGAAATACGACTGTACCCCAGCAAGGTCAAGCTTCTCCACCTTCGACAAACCAGGGGACTGCGCCCGCTACACAAAGTACGGCTACTATCCAAGTACCCCTTACCCCACAAAGTACAAATTTGCGACATATCTTTTATATCATGATGGAGAATCATGCGGTCAATCAAATAATTGGCAATACCGCCGATGCGCCTTATCTGAACCAGCTTGCCAGTACTTACGGCACAACTACACATTACTATGGCGTCACGCACCCAAGCCTGCCTAACTACCTGTCCGCTATTGCCGGCAATTTTCAAGGCATCTGGGATGACTGCCATGCTGGTGCAGCAGTTACCTGTCCTCCGGCTGCATTTGCATCCTCTTTGTCACAAAATCAGTATAATAGCGCGAGCAGCCAGCCGCATCTGTTCAATGGGCAAACCATTGTCGATCAGCTCGAGGCACATCAGATGACATGGCAAGCCTACATGCAATCTCTGCCTGCACCGGGTTTTACTGGCGCATCCGCCGGTCCATACGCAGGCAAACACGATCCCTTTATGTATTTCTCCAGCATTCGCAATAACCCCGCTCGCATGCAGCATATCGTACCGTTCACACAATTTGACCAGGATATACAATCCGCAAACATGCCAAATTTTGTTTGGATAACGCCTGATATGTGCAACGATATGCATGGCACCTCAAGTTGCTCCTCGTATGATGGGCTTATAGCGCAGGGAGATAACTTTGTCCATACTACGGTACAAAAGATTATGGGTTCACCTGCCTGGCAGCAAGGAGCAGCCATTGTTATATCCTGGGATGAAAGTGACGCCGATCAGAACGGTTGTTGCCAAAGTCCAACTGGAGCCGATGGCAGCATATTGGGTGGTGGTAATGTGCCATTTATTGTTGTCACCTCGCAGGGGCCGCGTCACATTACCCTTAATGATGCCCCCTATAACCACTATGCACTGCTTGCCACGATTGAACACTTGTGGAATTTAGGATGTCTAGCGAATACGTGTAGTATTAGCAGTAGCAATTTGATGACTAAACTCTTCACATGATAAAACTTAGCCCCTTTTCAGGCATGCTACAATGGTACCATGTATCGCAGCGGAGGAAGCATAATCGAGCATCCTAAGAGGTAATTTTTTGATGAAATATATACAGTATCAAAGTGAGCCTACATTACGCAATCCTGTGGTAATTGCCGCTCTTGGTGGGTGGAACGATGCTGCCGACTCGGCAACAACCGCCATCAAATTCCTGATAGATCGTTGGAAACCAGACAAGGTTGCGGAGTTTGAGATCGAGGATTTTTTTGTTTTTACGGAAGCACGCCCAACTATCAAGTTTGTTGATGGCATACAACGAACGATCGTCTGGCCGTCCAGTCAATTTTTAGCCTATCAAATACCCAGTTCGGATCATGACATTTTGCTCTATCTTGGCACAGAGCCACAATTGAAATGGAAAACCTTCAGTAAATGCTTCCTGGAAGTATGTCAGAAATTCAAAACCTCAGAAGTCGTGTTGCTGGGGGCATTGCTGGCCGATGTACCACATTCAATCGCTGTACCCATGTCAGGCACATCCACGAGTAGCGACATGCAGGAACGGCTGAACGAAATGGATATTCATACCTCGCGCTACGAAGGTCCGACAGGTATGCTTGGTGTGCTACAGGATGCCTTCCGGCGGGCAGCTATCCCCACGGCAAGTCTTTGGGCAGCGGCACCGCACTACCTGGCGGCAACTCCGAACATCAAGGTCACATCTGCTCTCTTGACTTATCTCAACACGTTTCTATCGCTGGGACTAGATTTAAGCGATATTCAAACGGATGCGATTCGCTTCGAAGAGCAAATCTCCACGCTAGTAGCGCGTGACCCTGAAGCCAGTGCCTATGTGCGCAAGCTTGAGGAGCAACTCGCGGACTCCATGAACGCCGACGATGATGAGGATGATGAGGACGATATCGTCTTCAATCGGGATAAAACGGTAGGCACAGGGCCGTTGCCAAGTGCCGAGAGCCTGATTCGCGGTGTGGAAGAGCTTCTGCGCAAACAGCGCGAAAACAACCCCCAAGAATCTGATGAGGACGAAGAAAGCGAGTAAAGCAAAATGAGGGTCGCATACGCCCCCACTGTATATATACTACGTATGCGACCCTCATAACAGAGACCGTTCAGTTTGTTAGAGTACCACTGTCACTTTGCGTTTTTTGCCACCACGTATAAAATTGAGCGTCATTTTCTCACCTGAACGATGACGGCGCACAATACGCTGCAAATCGCCCGACTCGGTGATAGCTTCATCGTCGGCGGAGAGAATGATGTCCATGCGTTTGAGTTCGGCACGGTCTGCCGGGCCTTCTCGACGTATCTCCAACAACTCTAAACCATGTTGCTGTGTGATTTGCAATGTCTTTTGCAGGTTTGCGTCGATTCTTACCCGCATCCCACCAACGCCAAGGGATACGCCGTTGGGCTTCTGCTCGCGCCGCTGGTTTACTTTCGCAATAACTGCTTTGATGGTATCCAGGGAAACGGAGAAACCTAAGCCTTGCGCCATTGGCATCATAGCGGTAGTGATACCCACCACACGCCCAAGGCTATCAACCAGAGGGCCACCGGAGTTGCCTGGGTTAATGGAGGTATCTGTTTGTATCAAGTTGGTCATTTTTCGAGAGCCGGGAATATCCAGTGTACGTCCTAACGCGCTGACGACGCCAGCAGTCACCGTCCAGTTCAAGCCATAAGGATTGCCCAAAGCAAGGACCAACTGCCCGACACGGAGCGGTACACGGCCCAGCTCAGCCACAGGCAGGTGATCCACGCCGATACGCAGGATAGCGACATCCACTTCCGGGTCACTACCCACGAGGCCAGCATAAAATTTGCGACCATCGGCCAATGTCACCTGGATGTGTCGCGCCTTAGAAACGACGTGGGCATTGGTAAGAATTTGTCCGTCGGAGGCAAAAATGAAACCAGAGCCAAGTCCTCCCCCAAATTCTGGGAGTGTAAAGGGGCCAACACGTTGATTGTCTCGTTCTATATCTATACGCACTACCGCAGGCCCAACACGTTCAGCGGCGGTGGTCACTGCATGTGAATAGGCGTCCAGTGCCGAAGCATCTTGCTCGTTTGTACTCATCATTTGTTGCTAACTTTCCTGATGGAACCCAACCTACTCAAAGTTACGTGCGTGCGAGACAACGACTCAATGAGATTGATATATATTCTATCATATACGCACAAAAAGCACCACGGTTCACGAACATCGCAACCTTGGTAGAGGGTTTTTCATGCGCATCAACACGACACCCATAAAAAATTGGTGTGCGCTTCTGTTCGCTTTTGAATGCTAGTAATCGTCTGTGGAGGGCCATTCACCTGTGCCTCTGCAAGCGTCTTCCGCTCATCGTCATTTCAGCGGCAAGTCAGTACAGCCTCGATACGGTACAGCTCTCTTTTTCCTACCATTCCAACGCTACGCAAACCCTTTAGCGTACATGAGCTGATCACGTTAATTCAGCACTTTGACATTCATTCAACATCCCTGTGTGGCATTGTTGCCGATGCTACTCGACCGTGAGAAGGTGGAGTTTGTTGGCTCTGGAAGTACTTCCTCTTTGTTAGAAACATACCCATTAACTTTTTCTTGCCCATTCCAGCGTTAATCTCTACTATGCATAAATATTTTCTGTTTTTTGTATGTAGCTTGTGTAAATTTGCATTTCATAACCATATTGATAAATCTATAACCGTAAATCAACCGAACCTCCATACGAGTTACATTGAGTCGTGCTATCATTAGAAATGCGATGGAGAGGTGCCGTTTCCCACCCCTTCTTTCAAATACATCGTCCCGTTGCTCCTTATGGTAGATAAGACGCGGCGTGGAAGAATGTAGTCCATCTCGATCTCGCATGTACCGATCGGGTGACCGCGTAGATTCGTGCCAGTTGGCTGCATCCCTGTACAATCAGATGAGTGCCAGTATAGCTATGCAGGTACTGAACTCGTGTCATCTGCGACGACGAGCAAGAGAGTGAGGACAATTCACCTCGTGCTAAGAGGGATACCGTCCTCTGCGCCCCTCAAGGCAATCGCATCTACGTACTAAGGAGATGATACAGTAAGAAAAGCCCTGTTACTGAAGTGAGGAGAAGATGGAAGGGGTCACCATCCGAGAGCATTTTGCCTGTAGAGAAGATCCACGAGTGGAGCGGACGCGCACAGTATCAGCTACGAGATATCACCACGATAGCTCTGTATGCCGTGATTTGTGGGGCAGTTACCCGGGTGGACATCGAAGGTGGGGCTTGGCAAACCAAGGGATCGGCAGTGCAAGTCATTAGGAGAGTGCAAACTGCGTCCATTGAATTCTCGCTAGTGCCTTTCAGGAAAATGTTAGCCCCATGTGGCATCCAAAGTCGAGGTATTCTATGAAGAAAGAGTTCCCTGTAGCAAAAGAGCACGCCCTGCATCGCTATCCACTTTTGACAACAAAACTACATATTCCTTCTTTATCTCATCACCTCATTGCGCGTCCACGTCTCATGGCACAGTTGAATGAGGGAATGGAACGAAAACTCACACTTATTTCTGCTTCCGCAGGATATGGTAAGACGGCTCTGCTCTGTGAGTGGTTAGAGACTCTTGAAGGGAAAAATACACCCATAGGCTGGCTCTCTCTTGATACGGGCGACAATGATTCCATTCGTTTCTGGAGCTATGTCTGTGCTGCCCTGGATCAACTTCACCCCGGCGTGGGTGAACAGGCATTAATCTTACTCCAATCGCCACAGCCGCCTCCTATCGAGTCTATCCTAACCATGCTCATCAACGCGCTGGCTACCGTTCCAAAGCACTTCGGCCTTATCCTGGACGATTTTCATCTGCTTACCCTGTCATCCATTCACCATGAACTCACGTTTTTCCTTCATCACATGCCGTTACAGATGCATCTGATCATGGCTAGCCGTGTTGATCCACCGTTAGCACTCGCACGCCTACGGGCGCGGCAGCAGCTCATTGAAGTAAGGGTAGCTGATTTGCAGTTTACTTCCGAGGAAGTGACAGCCTTTCTGCAAAAGGTGAGGGAACACAGTTTCTCCACAGAAGAGGTTGCGATGCTCGAAGTGCGCATGGAAGGCTGGATCGCTGGTCTCCAACTTGCCGTACTCTCGCTCGCGGAATGTACTCCAGCAAGTCGTGCGGGCTTTCTCGCGAACTTCACAGGCAGCCATCACTATATCCTCAGCTACTTGACTGAGGAGGTACTCATGCACCAGACGGAGCAGATGCGGGCCTTCTTACTTCAGACGTCAATTCTTGATCGCCTGTATGCTTCTCTCTGTGATGCGGTGACTGACGGTACGAATAGTCAGGTGCTGTTGGAACAGTTAGAGCAATGCAACATATTCCTCATACCATTGGACAACGAGGGTCAATGGTATCGCTACCGCTATTTTTTCGCTGAGTTCCTGTACAGTTGTCTACTGGCAGACCAGTACCAGAATACCATGGAAGACACACTTCCTCTGCTGCATAGTCGGGCCAGTAGCTGGTACGAGCAGCAGCATCTGCACGCTGAAGCTATTACCCACGCCCTGTCGAGTAAGGATTTTGAGCGAGCAGCGCACCTGATTGAGCAGGTCATAGCACCCAC
This sequence comes from Ktedonobacteraceae bacterium, assembly GCA_051004815.1. Lineage (GTDB taxonomy): Bacteria > Chloroflexota > Ktedonobacteria > Ktedonobacterales > Ktedonobacteraceae > JBBQXY01. Next base: position 1,143 of record JBPCJY010000212.1, on the reverse strand, counting down.
CCTACCACACGGCGAAGTAGTCACTCTGCCCCGTTGGTTAACCGCGCTTCCCGAGACGACCTTACTCCGTCACCCGCGGCTTTGCTTGTATTCTGCCCAAGTCCTCCTCTTCAATAATCAGCATGAAGCCGCCAATCTCCGTTGGCAAGATGCCGAGCGAAGCCTGGCAGAGCATGGAGAGAGTATGAGCCCGGAAGATCGGCTTATCTTTCAGGGCGAAATGGCGGCTCTCCTTTCGCAAATACGCGCAACACACAGTGAGACCACACCCTATGTTAACACCTCGTCGGTGGCATTGAGACAACATCATGAACGTCCCATCTCGCCATCTGGGCATGCTCAGCAACAGAAGAGGTTGCAGCCACTGCTCGATGCCTTGAGCGTGCGTGAGTTCGAGGTCTTGCAGTGCGTTGCCGAAGGCATGTCGAATCAAGAGATCGCAGAGCAGATGGTCATTGCGGAAAGTACCGTTAAATGGTATCTCAAAAATGTCTATAGCAAACTGAACGTGCATAATCGCACTCAGGCTATGCTGAAGCTAAGGGTGCTGACTGAGTGACGACCCCATAGGCGTCAAGTTAAGAAAGGAAGAGCTGAAGAAAAGAGGTGACAAAGAGCACCTCCTGTGAGAAGATAGAGGTGAAAAAAACCAACCAATCCTCTTTCACAGGAGTCATGCGATGTTGAGTATAGCACCTTACCGTTCGCTTAAATTTTTGGGCGTAAAATGAATTGCTCGCCCCACTTTTATCCATAATAAGAGTGTAAAGCGGTGTTCATTCCCCACTTGGTAATAATGCTTGAGATTAAAGGCAAGCTTCTTTGCCAAATGAGGATCGACTGTCATTCAAATGTTCAAAAATCGGGTGATTGAGAAGGTAATTCTCAAAAACTGCCTGAAATTTAAGCGAACGGTGAGTATAGCACAGGTCAATCAGCAGCTAAAACAGCTTTTTGAGCACGATGCCCCGGAACTCGCGAAACAGATGGGAATGCGCGAGCGCACGATCAGCTTTGCGCAGTTGGCGCTCTTGTTCGTGATGGGCTGGTGGAGTCAGCCGCACAGCGGCCCCAGCGCGTTAGCGCGCTTTGCGGGAAGTCTGGGACTCACCGTGAGCAAGCAGGCGGTAGACTGTCACTGGA